>JBCDGX010000675.1:0-3635 GCA_038750805.1 Myxococcota bacterium | reverse complement strand
GTGCCAGAAGGTCATCGTCGTTTGCTCGAACGATATCCAGTCGCGCTACGTCGCGAACAACGTGTGGGCCGCGGCACAGTACTTACGGAAGCTCGGCGGTCACGTCGGCGGGGCCGGCGCGGTCATCAACAAGGATGACGGCACGGGCGAGGCCCGGGCCTTCGCGGAGTCGGTCGGGATTCCCGTCCTCGCCGCGATCCCCGCGGACGACGATATCCGCCGGAAGAGCGCCAAGTACGAGATCATCGGTCGTCCCGGGAGCCCCTGGGCGCCGCTCTTCGAGGAGCTCGCGGACAACGTCGCGACGGCCCCGCCGCTCGGCCCCGAGCCCCTCGACCAGGACCAGCTCCTCGGCCTCTTCGACGGCTCGGACGTCGGTCGCGACGTGGTGCTGCAACCCGCCACCCTCGAGGACGTCGCCGGCGTGAAGACGACGCGGCGCAAGTCCCTCGAGGTCATCTACGACCGGGGCGTGTGACGTGAGTCTGGGCGAGACCGGCGCCGGGACTCCCGAGGCGAACGGTACGGCCCCGCCGAGCTGCGGCGCGGGCAAGGCCGAGCTCCGCGCGAAGGCCGCCGCCGCCGGCAAGGCGGACGTGCTCGAGCGCTACGCCGAGGACTACCCCATGGGGCCGCACGACCAGCCCCAGAGCATGTGCCCGGCGTTCGGCTCGCTCCGCGTCGGCCTCCGCATGCGCCGGACGGCGACGGTGCTCAGCGGCAGCGCCTGCTGCGTCTACGGGCTGACCTTCACCTCGCATTTCTACGGGGCGCGGCGGACCGTGGGCTACGTGCCCTTCGACTCGGAGACGCTCGTCACGGGCAAGCTCTTCGAGGACATCCGGGACGCGGTCTACAAGCTCGCGAACCCGGACGAGGTCGACGCCGTCGTCGTCATCAACCTCTGCGTCCCGACGGCGAGCGGCGTGCCCCTTCGCCTGCTCCCGGACGTGATCGACGGCGTGCGGATCATCGGCATCGACGTGCCGGGCTTCGGCGTGCCGACGCACGCCGAGGCGAAGGACGTGCTCGCCGGCGCGATGCTCCAGTACGCGCGCAAGGAGGCCGAGCTCGGCCCCGTGCTCCCGCCCCGGGAGCCGGGGAAGGGCCTGCCGAGCGTCACGCTCCTCGGCGAGATGTTTCCGGCGGACCCGGTGATCATCGGTCGCATGCTCGAGCCCCTCGGGCTCGCGGCGGGGCCGGTGGTGCCGACGCGGGAGTGGCGCGAACTCTACAGCGCCCTCGACTGCGCGGCCGTCGCGGCCATTCATCCCTTCTACACGGCCTCGGTCCGCCAGTTCGAGGCCGCGGGCCGGCCCGTGATCGGCTCTGCGCCCGTGGGTGCCGAGGGGACGGCGGCCTGGCTCGACGCGATCGGCGACGTTTGCGGCCTGCCCCAGGCGAAGGTCGACGGCGTGAAGAACGGCCTCGTCGCGGCCACGCGCGGCGCGCTGGCCGGCGCGCCCATCCAGGGCCGCGTCACCGTGAGCGGCTACGAGGGCTCCGAGCTCCTCGTGGCGCGCCTCCTCGTCGAGAGCGGCGCGGACGTGCGCTACGTCGGCTCGGCCTGCCCGCGCACGAAGTGGTCCGACCCGGACCGCGAGTGGCTCGAGGCGAAGGGCATCCCGGTGCAGTACCGTGCGTCCCTCGAGCAGGACATCGCGGCCGTCGAGGAGCACCAGCCGGACCTCGCCATCGGCACGACGCCCGTCGTGCAGCACGCGAAGGAGCAGGGCATCCCGGCCCTCTACTTCACGAACCTGATCAGCGCGCGGCCCCTCATGGGACCCGCCGGCGCCGGCGCCCTCGCCCAGGTGATCAACACGGCGATGGCGAACAAGGAGCGCTTCACGGCGATGCGCGAGTTCTTCGAGGGCGTCGGCAGCGGCGAGACCGCGGGCATCTGGGAGGACACGCCGAAGCCGCGCCCGGAGTTCCGGCAAAAGCGCCTCGTGCAGCTCCGGAGGCGCCAGCAGAAGACCAAGAAGAGCCGCGGCGTCGCGGCCCCGCCGGCGGAGAGGGGGTTCTGATGCTGGTCCTCGACCACGATCGCGCCGGCGGCTACTGGGGCGCCGTCTACGTCTTCACCGCCGTGAAGGGGCTCCAGGTCATCATCGACGGCCCCGTCGGCTGCGAGAACCTGCCGGTCACCTCCGTGCTCCACTACACGGACGGGCTCCCGCCGCACGAGCTGCCCGTCGTCGTCACGGGCCTCGCCGAGGAGGAGCTCGGGCAGAAGGGCACCGAGCAGGCGATGAAGCGCGCCCACGGGACCCTGGACCCGGCGCTCCCCTCCGTCGTCGTCACCGGGTCCATCGCCGAGATGATCGGTGGGGGCGTCACGCCCGAAGGCACGGGTATTCAGCGCTTCCTTCCCCGGACCATCGACGAGGATCAGTGGCAGAGCGCCGACCGCGCAATGCTCTGGCTCTGGCAGAATTACGGCCCGAAGAAGGGTCCCCGAAAGCGGAAGCGCAAGGAAGGCGAGAAGCCGCGGGTCAATATCATCGGCCCGAGCTACGGCTACTTCAACACCTGGAGTGACCTCGCCGAGATCCGGCGCCTCGTGGAGGGGCTCGGCGCGGAGATCAACATGGTCTTCCCGCTGGGTTCTCACCTCGCTGACGTGAAGAATCTCGCGAATGCCGACGTGAATGTCGTGATGTATCGCGAGTACGGGCGACTCCTTTGCGAGGAGCTCGACCGGCCGTATCTCCAGGCGCCGATCGGGCTGCACTCGACGACGAAGTTCCTCCACAAGCTCGGCGAGCTGCTGGAGATCGATCCGGAGCCGTTCATCGAGAAGGAGAAGCACACGACGCTGAAGCCCATGTGGGATCTTTGGCGTTCCGTCACGCAGGACTTCTTCGGGACGGCCACCTTTGGTGTCGTCGCGAACGAGACCTACACGCGGGGACTGCGCGCGTTCCTCGAGGACGAGCTGGGGCTGCCGTGCAGCTTCGCCATCCCCCGAACGCCGGGGGCCAAGACGGACAACGCGTCCGTGCGAGACGCCGTGCACCGGAACCCCCCGCTGGTGCTCTTCGGCTCCTACAACGAGCGCATGTACCTCGCCGAAGCCGGTGGCCGCGGCGTGTACGTGCCGGCGTCCTTCCCAGGCACGGCCATCCGGCGGCACACGGGCACGCCTTTCATGGGCTACGGCGGCGCGTCCTATCTGCTCCAAGAGGTCTGCAACGCCCTTTTCGACGCGCTCTTCCACATCCTCCCGCTCGGGACGGAGCTCGACCGCGTCGAGGCGACGCCGACGAACCGGCCGGCCCCGCTGACCTGGGAGCAAGATGCCGAAAGCGCCCTCGACGATGCCGTCGAGAAGGTCCCGGTCATCGCACGCATCAGCGCCGCGAAGCGGCTCCGAGACCTCGCGGAACAGGCGGCCCGAGCCCGGGGCGCCATTCGCGTCACGCGGGAAGAGGTGCTCGCCGCCGGCGGGCCAAAGCGAGACCGGACCTTCAATGGAGCCGGTTCGAGCCGCGTGAACTGAAATTCACCGCGCGCTTTCGAGTTGAACGAGAGGAGGTCACCGACCAATGGCACAACATAAGGGCTCCATGACGGGGCTCACGGAAGAAGAAGCGATCGAGTTCAACAAGTGGATGATCCGCGGAACGATC
>JBCDGX010000674.1:0-3652 GCA_038750805.1 Myxococcota bacterium | reverse complement strand
GCCCGCCGCGGCGGCGTCGAGCGCGGCGGCCTCCTCGCCCGGGGCGACCAGCTCGAGCGCCGCTCGAGGCGCGTAGTGGCTGGCGAGCGTCCCCGGGGCCCGCGGGGCGCCAGCCGCCGAGGCGAGCCGCGTCCCGAGCACCTCCTCGATGGCCTCGGCGGCGACGCCCCCGGGCCGAAGCAGGCGGGCGCGCTCCCCGCTGAGGTCCACGATGGTCGACTCGACGCCGACGCGGCAGGGACCGCCGTCGAGGAGAAGGTCGACGGCGTCCGCGAGCTCGAGGGCCACGTGCGCCGCCGTGGTCGGGCTGACCGCGCCGAAGCGGTTCGCCGAGGGGGCGGCGACCCCGTCCCCGAAGGCCGTGAGGAGCTCGCGGGCGAGCGCATGGTCGGGCACGCGGAGGCCGACCGTGTCCTGTCCGCCGGTGACCGTCCCCGGCACGTCCCCCGCCTTCGGCACGATGAGCGTCAGCGGTCCGGGCCAGAAGCGCTCCGCGAGGCGCGCGGCCCGCGCATCCCAGCGGGCCGCCCCCGCGGGCGCGGCGTCGGCGTGCGCGACGTGCACGATCAGCGGATGGTCGGCGGGCCGCCCCTTCGCGCGGAAGACCTTCGCGACCGCCTCCGGGTCCCGCGCGGCCGCGCCGAGGCCGTAGACGGTCTCCGTCGGGAAGGCGACGAGCCCCCCACGCCGCAGCACGGCCGCGGCCTCGTCGACGACCTCGCTCATCCGAGGCGCCGGTGCCGGAGGCTCGGGAGCTCGCGGCGCACGCGCTCGAGGTACGCGAGGTCGAGCGTCGCCACGGCGCAGCCCTCCCCTTCGCCACAGCGCGCGAGCACGGCGCCCCAGGGATCGATGATCATCGCGTTCCCGTAGCTCTGCCGTCGCCCACGCCCGTCCGATTGCACGTGGCGCCCGGTCTGCGCGGCGGCGAGAACGAAGCACTGCTGCTCGATGGCCCGCGCGCGGAGCAGCACCTCCCAATGGTCCTTGCCCGTCGTCATGGTGAAGGCGGCGGGGATGGCCAGGGTCGTGGCGCCGGCGTCGACGAGGCGCCGGTAGAGCTCCGGGAAGCGCACGTCGTAGCAGACCGAGAGCCCGAGCTTGCCGGCGCGAGTGTCCGCGACGACGGCGTCCTCGCCCGCGGCGACGGTCGCCGACTCCTCGAGGCGGGTGCCGTCCGCGAGGTCGACGTCGAAGAGGTGGATCTTCCGGTAGATCGCCCCCACCACGCCGTCGGCGTGGACCTGCACGCAGGCGTTGAAGGCCCGGCCGGGCTCGGGTCCGGTCTCCCAGAAGCCGCCGAGGATCAGCTCGAGGTCGAGCTCCCGGGCGAGGGCCCGGCAGCGCTCGAGGATGGGCCCGCCCTCGGGAAGCCGCTCGGCGACCTCGAGCTTGCCCTCCGGCCGTCCGAGGAAGGCGAAGCACTCGGGCACCACGGCGAGCTCCGCGCCCTCGGCTCGGGCGCGGCGCGCGGTCCGCGCGACGGCCTCGAGGTTCGCGTCGACCTCGTCGTTGGACGTGATCTGAAGGACGGCGACCCGGGCCGTGGCGCTCATGGCGAGAGCGTGCGCGAGCGACGCCGCCGCCGCCAGCCGTCGCTCAGGACCCGCCGTCGTCGCAGCGGAGGAAGTGCGCGTAGACCGCGTCCTCGCCGCTGGCGACGATGGCGTAGGTGCCGTCCCCATGGCGCGCGACGTGGGCGAAGCGCTGGTCTTCTCCGGGGAAGCTCAGCGGCACTTCCGGCCCGAGCGCGGGTGCCCGCGCGCCGACGCGGACGAGCTGCGCGCGGATCCGTCGCGGCGACGTCGCGTCCTCGCCCCGCGGCGCGTCGGCCACGAAGAGCGCGGCCTCGGGGCCCGCGGCGACGTCGACGCCCAGGCGCCCGTAGCCTTCCCCGGGCACGAGCGCGGTGGGCGGCGAGGCGCCCCCAGGCCCCACCTGCACGAGGCCCACGGCCGTCCGCGCGCCCTGCCCGACGGCCGTGTAGCCGACGAGCGTGCGTGTGCCCTCGGTCCCGTGGACCTCGGCGAGCGCGATGGCGACCGGGTCGTAGACGTTCGCGAGGGGCGTGAGCACCTCGCCCGTCGCGTCCTGCTCGAGCTCGCCCACGAGCAGGGCGCTGATCGCCTCCCGCGCCTCCACGAAGGCGAGGCGCCCGTCGGCGAAGGTCGGGGCCACGCCGCCCATGCCGGACGGCGCCGGGTTCCAGCGACCGGCCACCCGGAGCGCGGCGTTCAGCCGCACGAGACGGAGCCGCGGCGCGTCGGGCGTCGGCCCTTCGCGGAGGGGCGTCCCCACGTAGGCGACGTAGGTGCTGGTGCCCTTCGCCGCGACCGCCGGCGGGAAGCGCCGGTCCGCGAGCGCGTCGTCGAGGCGCGCCGGGGCCTCCACGCGGCCGCGGAGGCTCGCGCGCCGGAGCGCCACGTGCCCCTCGCCGTCGACGCTCGCGAAGGCCACGCGGCCGCCTTCGAGCGCCGCGAGCCCGGGCGGCTGGCGCCGATTGCCGAGGGGGGCCTCGAGCGGCGAGGCGTAGAGCGGCCGCGGCGGCCGCCGCGGCGAGAAGGCCACGGCAAAGAGCGTCTCCGAGGCCTCGCCGGGATCTCCCGTACCCGCGTAGCCCGCCGCGACGAAGCCGTCGTCGCCGACCGCGACCACCGCCGTGGGCCCAGGCTTCGGCCAGAGGCGCGTCGCGACGCTGCCCTGCGGCGCGCAGCCACCCGGCGGCGGGGGCGTGGGGCGTCCCCCGAGGGAGCCCGGCACATCGGGCTCTTCCAGGCGAAGGGCCTCGATGTCGTCGAGCCCGGCGAGCGGGTCGTCGTCGCTCGGCGCCGGCGGGGCCCGGCGCCGTGGAGGCACCGGCACGGCCTCGACGAGGGGCGCCTCGTCGGCCACGGACGCGCGGGGCGGAGGCGCCTCGGACGAGCAGGCGCTTCCGAGGCTCGCGCTCGAGCAGGCGACGAGCGCGAGGGCATGGGCGATGCGCACGGCGACCGACCTTAGCGGGCGCGATGGAGCCCCCGCCAGGCGCGCGCTACTCGAAGTAGCCGATGTCGTGGACCAGCGGGCGCTGCGGGTCCGCCACGCCCCGCCGCGCGAGCGCGAGGAGCCGGTCGACGACGTCCGCCATGCGCGCGGCGGCGTCCTCGATGTCGTGCACGATGCCCTTGGTCTCGCCGTCCGTGTTCGGTCCCGGCCCGCCCTCGATGGCGTCGTTCAGCATCGCCGTGTTGAGCGTCATGGAGGCCAGCGGGTTCCGCATGAGGTGGGCGACCTCGTCGGCGAGCTGCTGGATCATGGCGCGCTCGCTCTGCCCGGCGCGCTCGACGAGGCGCTGGAGCCAGCGACCGAGGCCCACGAGGGGGCTCGCCTCCTGGAGCACCATGAGCGTCGGCTTCTCCTCGTCGAGGCTCGGGCCGACGGCGCTCAGCGAGTACCAGCAGCGCACGCGGCGCCCCCCGAGGGTGCGGTCGACGCGCACCAGGAGGAGATCCCGGGCCAGCGGGGCGTCGAGGATCGTGGCGAGGCTCTCCCCGGCCGGCTGGTGGCGCTCGACGAGCTCCATGAAGTCCTGGCCGACGAGGGGCTCCCCCGCGTCGAAGACCACGCCCCGGGCGTAGCCGTTCGCGTAGCCGATGGTCCCGTCGGCCTCGAT
>JBCDGX010000673.1:0-3665 GCA_038750805.1 Myxococcota bacterium | reverse complement strand
CCCGGAGCGCGGCCACGTCGCGGATGCCGAGGGCGCGGAGATCCGCCACGTGCTCGGGCGGGAGCTCGAGCACCTCGAGGGGCGCCCCGTCGAGGAAGGCGCGCGCTTCGTCCGGCGAGACGACCGGCGGGTCCGCGCCGGGGCTCAGGGCGGCGGCCCAGGCCACGGCGGCCGTCGGCCCGATGGCGACGCGCCCGGCGCCGTAGCGCGGCGGCAGCACGGCGTGGGCCTCGTGGGCCCAGCCCTCGAGGAAGACTCGATCCGTCGAGGCCCAGGCGGCGGTCCGGCCCTCGCGCACGTGGCGCACCCGCGGCGGCTCCGCCCAGAAGCGTCCGGCCGTGGCCGGGCTCGCGTCGTGACCGGCGGCGATGCGGGGGGAGATCTCGAGGAGCGCCGCGATCACGTCCCGTCGCGCGCGGGAGAGCGCCGCGGCGTCGACGAGGCGCGAGGCGAGGTCACCGCTTCGGGCCCGCGCCGCGGCGAGGGTCTGACCGGGCCGGACGCCCCGCGCGGTCGCCGCGCCATCGCACCAGAGCACGCGCGCCGCGGTGCCTCGGCCGCGGTGCACGGCCCGGGGCACGCGGGCCTCACCAGCTCCGTCGCCGCCGTGATGTGCGCCGATCGGGAGCCCGGGGACGTGCACGCAGCCGATCGGAGCGAAGGTCGGGGTGGAGTCGCTCCTCGTCGAGGCGCGGGTCGGTGCGGGGGTCTCGGCGTGGCTCACGAGGGGGTTCCAGGCGGTCGAAGGGAAGGGCGTCACCGCCCGGGCGCCGGACCTCGAGGGACCGGCCGAGGGGCACCGCGCCGAGCGGCGAGGCGAGCCAGCGCACGGCGCGGAGACGGAGCGCGAGCGCGTGCGTCGGCGTGAAGGGGAGCGCGCGGGCCGCGCCGGCATGCAGCGCGACGAAGCGCGTGCCGTGCTCACGAAGCAGCCCCGCCAGCCGCGGCCCGACCCGCGCCGGCGCGCGCCCGGGCCCCGGCGGGAGCAACACGACGACGAGGCCGAAGCCGCCTCCCCGGAGCGCGAGGTCGACGCTCGACCAGAGCGCGCCCTCCGGGGGCGTGACGACCCAGGGCGCACCCGCCGCGAAGGCGAGCGGGCTCCCGTCGCCCGCGCCGTCGACCACGAGCGCCGCGTCCCGCGCGATCGCGGCGGACGCGGTCCACGCCGAGGCCAGCGCGAGGCCTCCGGCGCCCGGCGCGGCGTCGACGGAAACGCTCGCGCCCGGGCGGAGGCCGCCGTCGAGGAGGGCGTCGACGTCGGGCCAGCCCGACGCGAGCGGCGGCCCGTCGACGGTCCGGGGGACCGCGTCCCGATGGCGCGCCTCGAGGACCTGGCGAAGGGCCCGCACCCGCGCCGCGGCGGAGGCGGGACCGGCCGTGTCCGCAGCGGTGGCCACGACGCCGGCGTCGTGGGACACCGCGGGGACGGAGAGCGAAGCCGAGCGGGATGCCGTCATGCTGAACGGATGAGCAGCATAGGGCGACGGCGTGACGCGCGATCCGCTTCTCCTCCGCGACCGGGTCCCGGGCCGCCTCTTTGTGCCGAGGCGATCCTTCCGATGGGGCGCCGGCGGCCAAGGGTGCCCCCGCGGGCAGGGCCGGAGGCCTCGGCCGGCGCGGCTTCAGCTTCCCTTGCGATCCACCGTCGAACACTCGGGGGATGGGGCATCCGAGAAAATCGGTGGGCCGATGACAGAAATCGGGTCGCCGGCGCGTAGACGCCCGAGAGCCCTTCCGGGCTCGAGGAGGAGGACCATGGACCCTCGACGCGGGCTCGCGCTCGCCTTCAGCCTCGCTTGTTGGGCGTGCGGCGACGACGCCGCCGCGCCCCTCCCGTCCATGGACGCCGGCTTCGCCGCGACGCTCCCCGCCTTCGACCCCCTCGGCGACGGAGGGACGCCGCCGATCAGCGCGGACCCCGAGCGCGAGGCCCAGTGCGGCTACGCGCCCCTCGCGCCCCCGGAGCCGGACGCCGCGCCCTATTGCACGCCCGCGACGCGCGCCTGCGTCGACGCCTGCGGTCCGCTCACGCCGACGAACGTCGAGTGCGTCTTCGGCTGCCTCGGGCGCGACATGTCGCCTCCGACGCTCTACTTCGGCGATTGCGTCAGCTGCGCCTTCCGGCTCCTCGTGGGCTGCGCCCAGGCTCGCGGCTGCGAGGACGCCTACGTCGCCCAGCGCTGCTGCCAGGTCGCCTGCGCCGAGGACGAATGCGCGGACCCGAGCTGCACGGCGGAAGAGGACGCCGTGAACTTCTGCATCTTCACCGAGGCGGCCTCCTGCCTCGATCTGACGAGCGAGACCTACGCGCTCTGCTTCGGCCCTGCGCCGACGGAAGGAGACGGCCCATGAGGCGCCGCGCGCTTCCCCTGATGCTCTTCGCCGTGGTCGCCTGCGGAGACGACCCACTCCCGCCGGAGCCCGCGCCGAGCGAGCTCCGGGACGAGCTGACCCCGGCGGCGCTCCTCAGCCGCGCGTCCATGGCCCTTCGGGGAACCCGGCCGACGCTCGAGGAGCTCGACACCATCGAGGCGGACCCGGCTCGCTACGTGGAGCTCGTCGAGGGCTACCTCTACGACCCGCGCTTCCTCGACACGATGCGCGACCTCCACGGGGACGTGCTCGGCATGAACCTCGACGGGTTCAGCCCGATCTTCGGCTTCCGGCCGCTCGGGGAGCTCGCGGAGGTTCCGCAGCTCGACCTCAATCGCTCGCTCACCGACAGCCCCCTCGAGCTGATCGTCGACGTCATCGACCGGGACCTGAGCTACGGGGCCATCGTCACCGCGGACTACGTCTTCGCGGACCGGACCGTCGCGACGGTCTGGGGCCTGCCCTACGACGAGGGCCGGGGCGGCTGGCAGGCCGTGCGCCCGGCGGACGGCCGGGACGTCGCCGGCATCCTCAGCGACACCTCGCTCTTCAACCGCCACGACTCGACGGCCTTCAACCGAAACCGCGGCCGCGCGAACATGGTGAGCCGCGCGCTCCTCTGCTTCGACTTCCTCGACCGCAGCGTGGAGATCGACACGGACGTGGACCTCGGCGACGACGCCGCCGTCGAGAACGCCATCGCCGAGCAGGAGAGCTGCCAGAACTGCCATCAGTCCCTCGACCCGCTGGCGGCCTTCTTCGCGCCCTACGGCGCGGGCTCGCCGGCCATCGCGACCTTCCGCTACCCGACGCCCTTCGAGCTCTTCACCCCCGAGGACGCCGCGTTCCGCCGCGCGGCCGCGCCGGCCTATTTCGGTCGCGAGGCCTCCACCATCGCCGACCTCGGCCGGGAGATCGCCGCGGACCCGCGCTTCGCGCTCTGCGCCACCCGCCACTTCGCCGCCCATCTTCTGCGCGTGCGCCGGGACGACGTGCCGCTGGCGCTCGTGCAGCAGCTCCACGGGGTCTTCCTGGCCTCGGACCTGAACGCGCGGGCCCTCGCCCGGGCCGTCGTGCTCTCCCCGGCGTTCCGCCTCGCGGGCTCGGACCTCCCGGGCGAAGGCTGGAGCGAAGGCGTGCATCTCGCCCGGCCGCGGCAGCTCGCCCGGGCCGTCGAAGACGCGACGGGCTACCGCATGCTCCTCGACGTCGACGCGCTCTTCGGCGACCCGCGGACGACCTTCGGCACCCTCGACCTCATGGACGACTCGGTGCTCGGCTTCGAGGTG
>JBCDGX010000672.1:0-3670 GCA_038750805.1 Myxococcota bacterium | reverse complement strand
GCGCCGCCGGGCCGGACGACGCGGCGCCGGGGCCGGTCGCACCGCCTCCAGCGCCCACGCCCGCGTCGGCCCCGACGCCACCCGCCCCGGAGGCCGCACCCGAGCCGCCGACCCCGGAGCCCACGCCGGAGGCGCCCGCGGAGCCCGCGCCGGCTCCCGGCTTCTTGACCCTCGACGCGGCGCCCTGGGCGGACGTGTCGCTGGGCGGGAGGG
The DNA here is from genome assembly GCA_038750805.1 of Myxococcota bacterium. Lineage (GTDB taxonomy): Bacteria > Myxococcota_A > Polyangia > Polyangiales > Houyiibacteriaceae > CALCTH01. The sequence continues at coordinate 3,457 of JBCDGX010000672.1, read as the reverse complement.
CTCTTGGAACGACGCCGCTGCTCCGGCTGCCGCTCCCGCCGGGGCGCCATCGCCTGCGGCTGAAACACCCGGATCGTCCGGACCCGACGGTGGCGGTCGTCGAGATCGTGAGCGGTGAGACGACGGTGCGGCGCGTCGAGCTGCCGGCCCCCGAGGAGGCCGGCGCCTCGCCTCGCTAGAACTTCCCGGTGACGCTGAGAAAGGTCATCTTGTCGTTCGTCTCGCGGAGACGACGGCTCAGCGTCTTCACGAAGTTCCAGAGGATCTCGTAGGCGAGGTCCTTGTGGAGGAAGAGGAGGTCCTCGAGGGCCTCCTTCGAGAGCACGAGGAGGCGGCAGCGCTCGTGCACGCGGGCGTCCGCGCTCCGCGGGAAGTCGTCGATGAGGGCCATCTCGCCGAAGGCGTCGCCGGGGCCGAGCACCGCGAGGGCCTCCTCGCCCATGCCGCTCACCTCGCGCGAGATCCGGATCTTGCCCTCGAGGATCAGGTAGAGCGCGCCCCCACTCTCCCCCTCTCGAAAGATCACCTCGCCGAGGCGATGACTCGCCTCCGTGGTGATGGCAGCGATGCGGCGCAGCCCCTCGGGCGCGATGCCCTCGAAGATGCGGATGCGGGCCAGCGCGGACTCGACGTCGCCCTCGGCCTCTTGCTCGTCGACCATCCCCATCACGCTATCAGCACGCGCCCGGGCTCTGGGAATTTCGTGCGAACGGGCCCCACTCGCAATTGTCACAAAAAAAGCCGAACGAACCGAGGCAACCCTTAGGCCAGGCCTATGACCATGATTGGGGACAACACCTTTTGGACAGATCGCCCTGGGTTGTCGAAGGCTTGCCAATCTATCGATTGATTGGACCTCATGTATAGGTCGCGCCGCATTGTACGAAAATAGCGAGTGTCACCATCGGCGGCTATTGACGATAGTTCATCGAAGCCTTCAGCTTGGGGAGGTCGCCAACTGGCGAGGCCCACTTCGGGGCCGCCGAGCGGGGACGGGGAGAGGGCCATGTCACTGTTTCAAATCATGGAGACCGCGGAGTCGCTGCTACAGCTCGACCCCGTCCGGACGTATCCGCAGCGCGGCGCAGAGCAGGTGGCGAAGGCCGTCCGCGCGTCCGCCTTCCGCCTCGAACGGAAGGACAAGGACACGCTCCTGAGTGACCCCGCCCCCGTGCCCGGCGCCGAGCCCGCCGTCTCGCTCGCGCTCCGCAGTGGCCGCGAGGTGATCGGCACGCTCCACCTCTACCTCGCCGATCCGGGAGAGTCCCGCCTCGGGGAAGACGAGATGCGCGTCGCCCGCTGGGGAGCCCGCATCTTCGCCCGCGGCATCGGCTACACGCAGCGCCTCGCGACCGAGGGTGGTCGCCGCTACGGCGAGGCGGTCGAGACGGCGCTCAAGCGCGCCCCGCTGACGCCGCGGGAGCGCGACGTGGTGGGTCTCCTCGTCGGCGGCTCGAGCACGCGCGCCATCGCCGAGACGACGGGCCTGACCGTGTCGACGGTCAACACGTACCTGAAGCGCATCTTCTCGAAGCTCGGGGTGCACTCGCGCGTCGAGCTCATCGCGCGCATGGCCGGCACCGCGCCGATGCCCGAGAACGCGAACGGCGCCGCGAACGGCGCCGCCACGCCCGCGGAGTGAGCCAAGAGCCTCTCGTCCTCGGACGGGAGGCGCGCGAGAGCACGAGTCAGTCGGCGCGGCGCCAGTGGCCCGAGCGCCCGCCGGCCTTCTCGAGCAATCCCGCGCGCTCGATGGTCATCCCGCGATCGACGGCCTTGAGCATGTCGTAGACGGTGAGCGCCGCGACGGTCGCGGCGGTCAGCGCCTCCATCTCGACGCCCGTGCGGTCGCGGCAGCGCGCCGTGGTCTCCACGCGGAGCACGTCGTCGCCCTGCGTCTCGAAGCTCACCTCGACGCCGGTCAGCGCGATCTGATGGCAGAGCGGGATGAGCTCGGGGACCCGCTTCGCGGCCTGGATGCCGGCGATGCGCGCCGTCGCGAGCACGTCCCCCTTCGGCGCCGTGCCGCCCTCGAGCATCGCCAGCGTCGCGGGCGCCATGCGCACGAAGGCTTCGGCACGGGCCTCGCGGGCGGTGACGTCCTTCGCGCCGACCTCGACCATGCGCGCCCTGCCCTCGGCGTCGAGATGCGTGAGGCCGTCGGGATGCTCGTCGCTCATCGCGCGAGCGTGCCACGAGAGAAGGAGCATCGCCGCTTGACGCCGCGACGCCTAACCAGCATTCCGCTTCGCGCCCGTGACCGAGGACGCCGAGAGCCCCCGCGAGGCGCGCGACGCCGGCGCCGGGCCGGACGCCCCGCTGCCGTCGAACTCCGGACGCGGCGTCGTCGCCATCGCCGGCGCCAAGATCTGGTTCGTCCTGACGAGCTACGCGACGCAGCTCGCGCTGCCGCGGCTCTTCGACTCGCCGGAGGTCTTCGGGCGCTACGCCGCGACCCTCGCCGGCGTGTCGATGCTGAACAACGTGCTCATCGCGGCGACGATCCAGACCGTCAGCAAGCACGTGTCCGAGCGCGAGGAGGCTGCCCGGGCCGTGGCGCGGCGGGCCATCGGGGTCCAGCTCGCGCTCGGGGCGGCGCTCGCCGGGAGCCTCTTCGCCCTGGCGCCGGCGCTCGCGGCCTTCCTCCTCGATGCGACGCTCGCCCCGCTCCTGCGCGTTGCGGCCGCCGTGGTCCTCTTCTACGCGGTGTACGCGAGCTTCGTCGGGCTGCTGAACGGGCGGCAGCGCTTCGGGCTCCAGGCGCGCCTCGACGCGAGCTTCTCGACCTTCCGGACGGTGGGCATCCTCGGCGGCGCGGCGGCGGGTCTCGGGGCCTTCGGGGCCGTCGCGGGCTGGGCGACGGCGGCTGGCGCCATCGCCGTGCTCGGCGGCGTCGTGGCCTTCCGGGAGCTCCGGGGCAGCCCGCGGGGCGCCGAGGCGCCGAGCCTCCGGCGCTGGCTCGCCTTCCTCGCGCCCATCGGGCTCTACCACCTCTGCCTGAACGGGCTCTTGCTCCTCGACGTGCAGGTGCTCAAGCGAACGGCGGCGGAGCTCGCCCTCGCCGCCGGGACGGCGCCCACGGAGGCGGCGGCGCAGGCGTCCGAGCTCGTCGGCTTCTACCGGGCGGCCCAGACCTTCGCGACGGTCCCGTATCAGCTCGTGCTCGCCGCCACCTTGGTGGTCTCCCGGGGGGTGCCCCGCGCCCCGGCGCGCGCCGACGCGGTGGCGGCGCCCGCGGCCGTGCGGACGACCTTCCGCTTCGCGCTGCTGGCCCTCCTCGCCATCGCGGCGCCGGTCGCCGGGGCGGCCGACGGGGTGCTGCGCATCGCCTACCCGGAGCCCTACCTCGCGGGCTCGGATGCCCTGGTGGTGCTGGCCTTCGCCATGGTGGCCTTCACGCTCTTCGTCATCGCGGCGACGGTGCTCGGGGGGGCCGGACAGCCCACGCGCGCAGCGG
>JBCDGX010000671.1:0-3673 GCA_038750805.1 Myxococcota bacterium | reverse complement strand
GCGTCCGCCGACGCGCCCGAGCCCGCCGGCGCCGTCCCCACGAGCGCCTGAAGGCGTCCGGGCATTCTTTGAGCGGCGCGCGAGGGAACTCGACTCCCGAACGCACCCGAGGTGCGTTTTGGGGTCATCGATGACACCTCGCGCGCCGCGCAAAGAATGCCCGGACGCCTTCAGGCGCTCGTGGGGACGGCGCCGGCGGGCTCGGGCGCGTCGGCGGACGCGGCCATGCGCTCGAGGCGCATGGACTTGCTGCGGAAGGCCGGGATGAAGGGCGCGAGCAGATAGGTCCGAATCACGAGCCACCAGAAGCTCGGCTCGTTGAGACGCGGGTCGATCTTGTCGGCGATCTTCGCGTGCGCCTCGGGGGTCTTCGACCAGTGGAGGCCCGGCTTCATGTGGTGGATCGTGTGGTAGCCGTTGTTGAACAGGAAGAGGTTCATCAGCGGGCCGACGATGTTCCGCGAGTGGTCGAACTCGGACTCTTCGTTCGCGTGCACGTGCTGGAGGTAGTTGAACGCCAGCACGGCGAAGAGCGCGACCTGCTGCGGGACGACGACGTAGAGGAGGCCCTTCCGCCAATCGAGGAAGAGCGCGCCGGCGATCCACGCCACCAGCACCACGTACTGCGAGATGGCCCACCAGAAGCGGCTGCGGTTGTTCTTCCGCGCCTTCGCCAGATAGTCCTTGATGGGCTTCTGCTGGTGGAAGCTGCTCACCGAGGGGTAGGTGAGCAGCGTGAAGAGGTTGTTCTTCTCCGTGTAGCGGAAGGTCTGCGTGTAGTCGCCGTCGCGGTTCGTGAACTTGTGGTGGTTCAGGTTGTGCGTCGGGATCCAGCCGAAGACCGGGAAGCCGTAGAAGACCGTCAACCAGTAGTCCTGGAAGCGGTTCATGACCTTCGACTTCCAGATGGACAGGTGGTTGTGGTTGTGGCTGATCACCGTCACCGCCACCGAGAGGTGGAGGTAGGCCACGTACACCCACGGGTTGAAGGACTCGGCCTGCCACTGCCAGACCAAGAGGGCGCTCGTCACGATCATGTAGGCGACCGTGCGCAGGTCGGCGGCGTAGCGGAGCATGCGCGCGCAACTAAACGCATCGGCGCTTCTTGGACAGCGGATGCCGTGCGTTTCCCGACGCATCGGACGCCGTCGGGGCGGAAGAGCCGCCGCTTTTGTCCTCTCTCGCCCGATGCGGCGTTGCTCACGGCGCCAGGGCGACGGTCCTCGCGCCGTGGCCGTTGCACTGGTAATAGTGTAATCTTCCGTTGAGGAGGGAACTGCCGTGAACGTCAGCCAGCACGCCAGCGAGTACCGGGAACGGGGCTACACCGTTCTCCGCGGTCTGTTTCGCGCCGAGGAGTGCGATGCGTTGCTCGCGGACGTCCACCGCAACGTGGCACGCGAGGAGACCACCCTCGGGGCCTCCACGCTGAGTCACGGCGGCATCGTCTACACGGGGGGCATCTACGTCCATAGCGAGGCGACGCGGCGGGCCCTGACGTCGCCGCGGGTCCTCGACGTGCTCACCGCCATCGCGGGGCCGGACCTCTGGGTCACGATGGACCAGGCCGTGCTCAAGCACCCCGGCGCCGGCGTGTTCCGCTGGCATCAGGACAACGGCTACAACCAGCTCAAGCGCGAGCACTTCCAGCTCTGGATCGCCCTCACGGACACCGAGAAGGCCAACGGCGCGCTCATGCTGGCGCCCGGGAGCCATCGTCGCGGCCTCTTGCCGCACGCCTACCGGGGCGAGGGCCAGGTGGAGGTCACGGCGCCCGTTGGGGACACGGTCACCGTCGACGCCACCAAGGGCGACGTCATCCTCTTCTCGTCGCTCATGCTGCACGCGACCGGGCCGAACGAGGCCGAGAGCACTCGCGTCGCGTACGTCGCGGAGTTCATGCGCCTCCGCGATTACGCTCCGGCCGCCACCGCCCCCTTCTTCGTCGCCGCCGAAGGGGGCGCGCCGGCCGGGCGCTTCACGGACGAGAAGCCCGGCGCCCGGGACCCGCGCAACCACCTGCTCTACCTGCCGCAGCGGGCCGAGAAGGCCGCGCGGAACCTGCTCCGGCCCCTGAAGCGCCGCCTGCTCGGTCAGGCGCCGAGCTGAGCCTCACTCGTTGATGATGAGGAACTCGACCCGGCGGTTCCGCTCGTGGCACTCGTCGGTGTCCTCGGAGCAGACGGGCTCGCTCTCGCCGACGCCCGAGTGCTCGAGCTCGATGGTCACGCCCTGGCCTTCCAGGTAGCGGGCCACGGAGGCCGCGCGGCGCTCGGAGAGCTCCTGGTTGTAGGCGTCGCTGCCCTCGGCGTCCGTGTGGCCGACGATCTTGAGGTGGCCGATCTCGCCCGTGTGGTTGGCGATGAGCAGCGCCACGTGATCGAGGAGGGTGAACGAGTCGTCGAGGATCTCGTCGCTGTCGGTCGCGAAGTGGATGACGCCGTCGACCTCGAGGTGGTCGTCGACGATGCGAACGTCCTCGGGGTCCGGGGCGGGCGGGGCTTCGGCGACGGGCTCCGGAGCCGGTTCGGCGGGCGGGGCCTGGACCGTGGTCCGGTCGGCCTCCGTCGAGCTGCCGCCGCAGGCGGCGAGTAGGGCGATGGTGAACAGCAGCGTCAGGGTGCGCATGGTCGTCTCCTCGTTCGGCAGGCCCGAGGCCTGCCCGAGCCGACTACCACCTTCCGAGGAGATGTCGGTGAGGTTTCCGACGGTGCTGGCAGCCGACGTCAGGGCCGGTAGGCCACCCCGAGGGCCAGCTGGAGGTGCGCACGGCTAGAAAAAAGCCCGTCTCCGGTGTGGCCGCCGCCGCCCGCGCGGAGATCGGCCAGGAGCAGCGTCGAGCGGCTGAGGAGCGCCTCGGCGAGGACCTGGGCGGTCACGACGCCGACGATGCCGTCGCTCCCGCCCCCACCCCCGGCCGCGTCGGCGTCCGGCGTGGACACGTAGGCCAGGGTCGCCGACGCGCCGAGGCCGAGCGTGAAGGCGTCCCCGAGGTGGAGGCCGACCCGCGCTCCGACCTCGGCGCCGACGCCGAAGCCCCGGTCGTCCGCGAAGATCCCCTCCTGACCGACGAGCGCCCCGTCGCCGATCACGAAGAGCGGGCGCGCGGCGAGCGCCACGTCGACGTCGCGCTTCCCGTAGAGATGGAGGCGCATGGGCAGGCTGAGCTCGCCGCCGAGGCCCGTCGCGAAGCCCAGGAAGGGCGAGGCGTAGAGCAAGGAGAGGCGCGGGCCCACGTCGAAGCGGGAGCTCGGCGAGAAGAGCACCTCCCCTTCCACCCCCGGCCAGCCCGCCGTCACCGCGACGAGGAGCTCGCCGTTGCCCAGGGTGCGTCCGCTCCGGAGCGAGGCGTCGTCGCTCGTGGGACGCGAGTCCGCGCGCGCCACGGACGGGAGCCATGCGAGGAGGAAGGCGAGGGCGAGCCGCAGCACGTCTCGGTTGTATCGCATGGACGCCCGGCTGCCGTGACGGCTGCGACGCTCAGCGGGGGGCGATCACGACGACGTGGCGCACGGGGCCTCGCGGAAGATCGGTGCGCGTCGCGGTGACGAGCCCGGTGCTCGGGCCCCCGTCCAGGTTCAGGGCCTGCTCGCAGCCGGCGGCCGCGAGTTCGCGCGCGAGCTCGAGCAGCGTCGGGCCCCCGCCCGGGGCCGCGGGCCGTACGACGACCTCG
>JBCDGX010000670.1:0-3680 GCA_038750805.1 Myxococcota bacterium | reverse complement strand
CGCCGCGCCGGCTCTCCGGGAAGACCGCGCGCCCTCGGGCGGTGGGGACACGGCGCGGGCGTCCGCGCGGCGCTCGGCGGGCGCGGGCGCGGGCGGCGGCCGGACGTAGCGGGGGCGTTCGCCCGGGCCCGAGCGGTCCACCCAGTACGCGCTCTCCTCGCGCACGTCCACGTGCGTGAAGGTGCTGTTCGGGTAGTAGCCGACGCCCGTCTTCGGCAGCCCGCGAAGGAGTGCGGCGACCTCCGCGCGCTCGACGCCGTCGACCGCGACATCCAGCGCCGCCGCGCTCCGATGGCGGCTCGTCCGCCGGGCCCGCGGCCGGTGGCCGCTCACGATGACGAGCGCGTGGCCCGGGTAGCGGGTCGCGATCACCTGAAGGCGCACCAGCAGACCGGGGTGGAGGCGCGGCACGCCCGGGGCGACCTCCGCGGAGTGCGGATGGGCCGCGCGGTGGGCCCGGAGCGTCTCGGGATCCGGACGCGGCAGGCGCCCGTCCCGCGCCAGCAGGCTCAGCGGCTCGAGGGCGGCTGGGTTCGGCTCCCCGGCGCACGTGGTCAGCGCGAGGCGCGTCGGCTCCTCGGGATGACGGTAGCGCCGCACGGACACCTCGGGACGCAGGCACTCCTCGGCCGCGGCGCGCGACGCCGGCAGCGCGGCGAGCATCGCCCATGCTCCGACCAGGCCGACGAGGAGACGCACCGAAGCACGATCCGGTCCCCCGGCCGGCGGCGCAAGAAAGCTACGCGAAGAGGGCGTCGACGTAGCGCCCGCCGGTGAGCAACGCGCCCTGCTCGCTCCGAACGTCGGGTCGCCGGCAGAGCACGGGGATCATCTGCGTGCACGACCAGGGCGCGCCGGTGTGCTCCGGGGCCGTGTAGCCCAGCACCAGGTTGCACCCGGGCATCTTCATGTCCTGCAGCACGCTCCCGATGGGCGTGAGCACGCCGACGTTGGTGCCGAACGCGAGCTGACCGACGCGGTCCCCTTCGGCCACGCGCCGCGCCGCGGCGAGCACCCGTTCACCGTCGGGCCCCTCGGCGTCGACCAGCCTGCCGCCGCGGAAGACCAGCTCGAGCCGGCCGTCACGCCCGAAGATCTCGCCACCCGGGAGATGCACCCCGCCCGCGGCGCGGAGCCGGCCCGTCACGGAGGTCGGCGAGCAGACGACCTCGCCGGCCGGGAGGTTGGTGCTGCCCCGGGCGCGGAGCCGGCCGCTCTCGTTGTGCCAGCGCACGCCCGCCACCTCGCAGCGCAGCGGCTCCCGCGCGCCGGAGGTCACGAAGAGCCGTCGCGCCGGCTGGAGGCGCGCGATGAGCCGGTCCCCGAGCGCGTGGACCTCGCCCATGTCGACGCGCATCGCCTGGCGCATCATCGCTTCGGTGGTGCCGATCATGTGCCCGTGGCGCCGCTCGCGCCGCGTCCGCACGACGCGCCGGCGGAAGCCCATGGGGAGCTCGAAGCCGCCGACGAGCACGGACCCCTGGGCGTCGAGGAGCTGCTGCTCGAGCCGCGTCGTCAGCGCGGCGGACTCCGCCTGCTCGGCCTCGAAGAGGTAGGCCTGGAGGTCCAGCCTCAGCTCCTGGGAGGCCTCGAGGAGCGCCCGGCCGATGGGCTCGTGTCCGCGCTGGGCCAGGAGCACGAAACGGTCGCCGGCCTCGAGACCGAGCCCGGCGCCGAGCGCGTTCCGGGCGCCCTGGAGCAGGGTCTCGTCGAGCGGCTGCGCCTCGAGGTAGGGCACCGCCGTGGCGGTCATGGTCAGCGAGCTCGGTCGCCGCCCATCGCCGCGTATCGGGCGGGGGCGTACCGTCGAGCGGGCCGCGCGCACCCGTTCGCCTCGAACGAGGTCCTGCGGAAGGCGCGGAGGAGCCAGCGGCTTGGCCTCGTCGCCGACCGATCGATCGTCGACCGCCAGCGCGTTCGGGCCCGCCAGCCGTCGTCGACGGCCGGGGCGATGGCTCCCCTCCTTCATCCGGAGGCGAAGAGTAGAATGTCAGCGTCCGCGGACACCAGAAGGTTCACGTACTCTTCGACGCGCCAGACCCTCGAAATGTTCGAATCCGGCCCCGCTTCGCCGCGAAACACGCGTTATGGCGATCCCTTGGACACCGTTTGGGTACAGGCGGTTTCGCGCATGGGGCTCCGTCTCGAGCGCTCGGCCGATGCGTTCGCGGCCACGGATGGTCACGGCAGGCTCACGATCGGTACACGTGACACGCTCGACGCCGACGACTGCCTCGCCCAGATGATCTTCCACGAGCTCTGCCATGCCCTCGTCCAGGGGGAGAGCCGCTGGCGTACGCCCGACTGGGGCCTCGACAATCGCGGCGCGGGCGACGACGCCCGGGAGCGCGCCTGCCTGCGCACGCAGGCCGCGCTGCTCGGGCCCCGAGGCCTGCGCCGCGTGCTCGCGCCGACCACCGACTTCCGGCCCTTCTACGACGCCCTGCCCGCCGACCCGCTGGCGGAGGGCCCGCTCGATGAACGGGCGCTGGCGCGCGTCGCCGTGGCCCGCCTCGACGAAGGGCCCTGGGCGCCGGACCTCCGCGTCGCCCTCGACGCCACCCAGCGCATCGTGGCCGCGGTCTGGGAGGCCGGCGCGCCCGAGGATTCGCTCTACGCGCTCTACGACCCGCCCCGCTCAGTCGACGACGCGCACGAGTAGGCTCTTCAGGTAGTCCCCCTCGGGGAAGGCCAGGAGCCGCGGGTGGTCCGGCGGGCTCCCCCAGCGGTCGAGGAGCTGGAGCGTCTTCCGGGCCTTGCGTGCCCCGGCCCGGAGCGTGCCGGCGAAGGCCTCCATGTCCACGTGGCTCGAGCAGCTCGCGGCCAGGTAGAGGCCGCCCGGGTGCAGACGGCTGAGGCAGGCGGCGTGCAGCTGGGCGTAGCTCTCGAGGGCCTTCCCCACGGCGCTCTCCCGCGGCGCGAAGCTCGGCGGGTCCGCGATGATCAGGTCCTCGGGCTCGCGATCCTCGGCGAGGAAGCGCGGCACGTCCGCGGCCACGGCCCGGTGGCGCGCGGGATCGAGGCCGTTGGCAACCCAGCCCTCCTCGGCGAGCGCGACGGCGGCGGGGGCGACGTCCACGTTCGTCACCCGCACGGCTCCTCCGAGCCCCGCCGCGATGCCGAAGCCGCCGGTGTAGGCGTAGAGGTTCAGCACCCGCCGGCCCCGGCCGAGCGCCCGCACGCGGTGGCGGCCCTCCCGGTGGTCGAGGAAGAGCCCGGTCTTCTGCCCGGCGCGGAGGTCCGCGAGGAGCGTCATCCCGTGCTCCTTCACCGCGATCTGGGGCGGCGGCGCCACGCCATGGACGAGCTCCGGGGCCTCGCCGCGTCCGCCCCGGGCGAGGATCCCGTCGAGCTCGTCGCCGAGCGCCTCCGCGAGGGCGCGCACCCAGCGCTCACGCCAGCGCCGAGCGCCGTCCCCGTCGAGGCGCAGCACGCCGAAGCGGGCGGTCCCGTCGCCGTAGACGTCCAGCACGACGCCGGGCGTCCGGTCGCCCTCGCCATGAAGGAGGCGGAAGGCCGTGGTCTCGGTCGGGAGGACGTCGGCGCGAAGCTCCCGGGCCCGGTCCAGGCGCCGGCGGAAGAGGCCCTCGTCCATCGGCTCGTCGCGTGTCGTCCAGAGGCGGAGAAAGAGGGGCCCGCCGTCGACGAGCCCCCGCCCGAGGAAGCGCCCGCGCCGGTCG
>JBCDGX010000669.1:0-3683 GCA_038750805.1 Myxococcota bacterium | reverse complement strand
GCGCGGCGCCGAAGGCCACGGGACCCGGCACGTCATCGGCGTCGCTCCGAAGCTCGAGCTCGCGCACGAACTGAGCGATATCCGTCTCCGCGAAGGCCGCCGGGCTCGTCTCGAAGAGGGCGACGGCCCCTTCGCCCTCCGCGGCGCGCACCGAGCGGACCAGCTCGAAGACGACGGGCCCGCCGCGCCGCACCGCGCCCTCGGTCGCGGGATGCTCCCCGGGCAGCGCGAGGAGCACCCCGGAGGGATCGTCCGAGAGCACGCGGCGCCGGTCGAGCTCGAGGACCACACTCGCGTCGATGCGGATCCCCGCGTCCTCGGCCTCGGCCTCGAAGCCGGACGCGACGACGGCGTCCCGCGCGAGGATGGGGTCGAGGGCCAAGAGCACGCTGCCGCCCGCACGGACCCAGCCGAAGAGCGCCCGGGCCTCCTCCGGCGCGAAGGCCCGCTGGGGCCCGAGCACGAGGACGGCCTCGCAGCGCTCGGGCACCGCGCGGAGCCCCACGGTGTCGAGCGCCTCCACCTCGAGGTTCTCGTTTTCGAAGAGCTCGCGAAGGGCGAAGAGGCTCCGCTCGCCCTCGAGGGTCCACTCGCCGTGGCCTTCGCTGAGGCAGAGCCGCGTGGTGCGCCCCTCGACGACCTGAAGGATCGCGCCGGTCAGCGCGCTCTCGGTCTGGACGTTGACGACGGGGGTCGCCGCCTCGCCCGGGGCGCCGAAGTCCTGCTCGATCAGGTCCTCGCGACCGATCTTCCAGCTGCGCGCGCCGCTCGCGACGACGGCCGCGACGTCGGCCAGCGCGAGCCCCTCGGGGGTGCTGACGAAGTCGATGCCGAAGCGCTCGGCGAGGCGCTCGGCGCGCGAACGGCGCCGGTCGAGGTCGACGCTCTCCACGGTGATGCGGGGGCTGACGGCCCGGTAGCGCGTGAGCAGCTCTTCGAGGTCCTCGTAGCCGGGCTCGCCTTCGCTGAGGAAGACGTAGATGCCGATGTCGCGGTCGAGCTCGCGGAGCATCGTCTCGCTCCGCTCGGAGAGCGTGTAGACGGCGCCCGCGGTCCAGTCGAAGCGCTCGTAATGCCGGAAGGCCAGGTAGTTGAGCATCGCCACGATGGCGGCGAGCAGAAGCCCCGCGACGAGCGCGTACAAACGGCGGCCGGCGCGGTAGCGCTCGAGCTCGGCGTCGGTCTCCATGCCCTCGCTCATCGCGCCGGCCTCCAGGCGAGGGCGCGCACGGCGAGGAAGAGCGCCAGGGCCGCGAAGCTCGCGTAGAAGACGAGGTAGCGGGTGTCGACGACGCCCTTCGAGAAGTCGCCCATGTGCGTCCAGACGCTGAGGTAGGCGAGCACGTCGCGGGTCACGTCGTAGGTGACGAACTGCAGGATGCCGAGGATGAAGAGCGCGCCGATGACGAAGAAGGTCAGCACGGCCGCGACGACCTGGCTCGGTGCGAGCGCGCTCCCGAGGAGCCCTACGGCCACGTAGAAGACGCCGATGCCGAAGAGCCCGAGGTAGCTCGCCCCGACGGCCCCCGGATCCACGTCGCCGTATTGCGAGGTGATCAGGACGAAGAAGAGCGTCGGGAGCCAGAGCGCGACCCAGAAGGTCAGGCCCGCGAGGTACTTGCCGGCGACGACCTGCGTGGCCGTGACGGGCGAGGTGAGGAGCGCCTCGAGGGTGCCGCTCGCCCGCTCGCCCGCGATGAGGCGCATGGTGAGCACCGGGACGAAGACGAGCAGGGGCAGCCAAAAGAGGATCGTGCCGCCGAAAAACATGGCGAGGGGGTTGTCGCTCCCGCCGCTCGAGGCCCCGTCCGCGAAGAAGCTCAGGATGGCCCAGTAGCTGAGCCCGCAGACGTAGAGCCACGCGAGGATCACGACGTAGGCGACGGGCGAGGCGAAGAAGGCGCGGAGCTCGCGCTGGTAGATGGCGAGCACGGGCCTCATCCGGCGTCCTCCGCTTCGTCCTCGGGCGAGGCGCCAGCGTCCGCGGCTTCGTCGCCCGCATCCGCTGTGCCTGCGGCGTCCGCCGATCCCTCCGCATCCTCGGCCGCCTCGGCCGCCTCGGCGTCCTCCGTCGTCAGCGACGCGAAGACGTCCTCGAGGTCCGTCGCGAGCGGCTCGAGGGCCCGGATGCCGAGGCCCGCCTCGACGACCGCCCGGAAGAGAGCGTCGACGGCCGCCGGTCCCTCGGGAAGGCGCAGCTCGAGGGTGCTCACGGGGTCGTCGCCGCCGTCCTCGCGCGCCCCCTCGACGGTGGCACCCGCGCGGCGGGCCGCCGCCTGGAAGGCCTCTGCCGCGCCCGGCCCCCGGAGCCGAAGGCGCTGGGCCTCACCGCCGCGCCCGAGCTCGGCGGGATCGCCCTCGCCGACCTTCTTGCCGTGATCGATGATCACCACGCGATCGCAGGTCGCGCGTACCTCCGGGAGGATGTGCGTCGAGACGAAGACGGCCTTCTTCCCGCGGAAGCCGCGGATCAGCGCGCGCACCTGGCGGATCTGGTTCGGGTCGAGGCCCGCCGTCGGCTCGTCGAGGATCAGGAGCGGCGGATCCGTGAGGAGCGCGTCCGCGAGCCCGACGCGCTGCCGGTAGCCCTTCGAGAGCTGCCCGACGATGCGATCGGCCGCGTCGGCCACGCCGGCCTGGTCCAGGCTGCGCTCGACGGCGGCGGAGACGGCCTTGCCGCCGAGACCCTTCAGCTCGGCGCGGACGCGCAGATACTCGTACGTGCGCATCTCGCCGTGAAGCGGGACGCCCTCGGGCATGTACCCGAAGAGGCGCCGCGCGGCGACGGGCTCCCGGAACGCATCCACTCCCGCGATGCGCACGCGACCCCCCGTCGGCGCGAGGAAGCCGGTGATCATGCGGAGCGTGGTGCTCTTCCCCGCCCCGTTCGGGCCGAGAAAGCCGACCACCGCCCCTTCCTCGACCGCGAAGGAAACGCCATCGACGGCGAGGCGCGCTCCGTAGCGCTTCGTGAGCCCTTCGACTTCGAGCATCCCACGCCGGGCTCCCCGGCCCGCGAGCCATGTAGCGGCGCCCCTCGCGTAGGGCAAACCGCGGCCGGCTCGGCGCCGCAGCCGGGGGACGGGGCGCGCCCGAATGAACGCCGGCGCACCTCGGGCGCAACGTACCCAGCGATGACGGCGACCTCCGCGCTCCCGGCTCCCGCCCTGACGGCTCCCTCCCGCGACGAGGCGCTTGCCTCGACCCGGCGGGCGGCGGCTAGGCTGCGGGCGATGGATCCCGTCGTCGAACGGGCTCGCCAGGGAGACGAGGCGGCCTTTCACGAGCTCTTCCGGGCCCATCGAGAGACCGTCGCGCGCATCGTGATCCGCACGATGGGCCCCGGCCCGGAGGTCGAGGACGTCGTCCAGGACGTCTTCGTCCACGTCTTCCGCTCCATCGGGAAGTTCCGCGGCGACTCGAAGTTCACGACCTGGCTCTACCGCCTGAGCGTGAACGTCACGCGCATGCATCTGCGCCGGAAGCGCTCCCGCCCGCGCTTCGTCGACGCTCCCGTGCCCGAGACCGAGACCGCCGCGGCCCCGCGGCCGGCGCGCCTCGGCCCGGACGAAGAGGTGGACCGCCAGGCCCGCGTCGACGCCCTGCGGCGCCTCGTGGACGGCCTGAGCGAGAAGAAGCGCACCGTGCTCGTGCTCCACGACTTCGAGGGGCGCGCGGCGAAG
>JBCDGX010000668.1:0-3684 GCA_038750805.1 Myxococcota bacterium | reverse complement strand
CGTGGAACTCGAAGGGCGGGAGCTCCATGCGCTCCATGCCCCGGATGCCGAAGTAGAGGAGCACGGCCTGCTTCACCCAGGCGTGCACGCTCCACTCGCCGCCTTCCTCGGCGGGGGGCGACGCCACGCGGAGCCTGCCCTGGTCGAGGCGGTCGATGACCTCGATCACCGCGTCCTTCGCCGCCTCGAGCTTGTCCCGGTCTTCGTAGGCGGCCTCGATGAGGCCGCGGAGCTCGTCTTCACCGCTCATGAGGCCCGCATAGCAGGCCGCGGGTCGCGGCCCCAGACCCGCGTTTCGGGGCAGAGCGCTTGCGGGCCCGGAGATGCGACCTCATGGGGTGCCCCATGCCCAAGCCCCAGCCGTGGAGCCCCGAGCTCGCGCCGCCGGCGCACGCGCTCGAGCGCCTGCCGGACGAGTGGGGTGCGCTCCTCGCGGAGTGGGGCGAGCCGCGCTTCCGCGGCAAGCAGGTCTTCCAGTGGATCCACCAGCGGGGCGTCTTCGACCCCGCGGCGATGACGAACCTGCCGAAGACGCTCCGGGCGCGCCTCGCGGAGGAGGTCGGCGAGGAGCTCGCGCTTCCCTTCATGATTCACCGGCGCGGCAAGGCCCCGGACCGCACGCAGAAGCTCCTGCTTCGCGTCGCCGGAGAGCGCGACGTCGAGACGGTGCTGATCCCCCAGCGCGACCGGGACCCGGACGTCGACGAGGCGGATCGCGCCGAGGACGGCGAGAGCGGCGTCACGAGCCCCGTCACCCAGTGCATCTCGAGCCAAGTCGGCTGCGCCATGGGCTGCGTGTTCTGCGCGTCGGGCGTCGCTGGGCTCCAGCGGCACCTGAGCGCGGCGGAGATCATCGGCCAGGTGCTCCTCGGCCGGCAGCTCCTGGTGGAGGACGACGAGGGCGACCGGCTCCGGAACGTCGTGCTCATGGGCATGGGCGAGCCCCTCCACAACTACGACGCCGTGGCGCGCGCGCTGGTGCTGATGACCCATCCCGACGGGCTCGGGCTGAGCACGCGGCGGGTGACGCTCTCGACGAGCGGGCTCATCCCGCAGATCGACCGGCTCGGCCGGGACTTCGACGGGAAGGTGCAGCTCGCCATCTCGCTCCACGCAACGAGCAACGAGCGCCGCTCGGCGATCATGCCGGTGAACCGGAAGTACCCGCTCGCGGAGCTCATGGCGTGCCTGAAGCGCTACCCGCTCCCGAAGCGGCGGCGGATCACGCTCGAGTACACCCTCATCGCCGGCGTGAACGACGCGATGGAGGAGGCCGATGCGATGGCCAAGCTCGTGCGCGGCGTGCCCGTGAAGGTGAACCTCATCCCCATGAACCCCATCGCCGAGAGCGAGCTCGCGGCTCCGGACGAGAACGGCGTCGATCGCTTCCGGCAGCGGCTCATGAAGCACGGGCTCACGGCGACGGTCCGGCGCCAGCGCGGGGACGAGATCGACGCGGCCTGCGGCCAGCTCGCCCTCTACGGCCCGAGCGGCGAGCGCACCCCCCGCCGCCGGCGCCTCCCCGTGGCGCGCTGAGCTCGCCACGGGCCTGGCGCTCCCGTGCGGCCGCCTACGGCGCCATGAGGCCCCGGCCGAGCCCCATGTAGACGAGGTTCTGCCGGCCCGGGAGGTTCCAGACGAGGTCGTCCGCGCCGTCCCCGTCGACGTCCACGACCAGGAGTCGGGCCCGGCCCCAACCCGGCGCATCCGGATGGTCGAGGGCGGCGAAGTCCAGGTCGAAGGTCCCGTCGCCGTTGGCGATGCCCACGTAGCTGCGGTTCGTCGCGTCCGTCGTCGCGTTCCAGACCAGGTCCTCGAGCCCGTCGGCGTTGATGTCCGCCAGCGTGAGCGTAAAGTCGTCCCAGCGCTCCGTGCTCGGGTCCTCGGCCTCGCCGAAGCACCCCGAGCCCGCGGGATGCACCTGCGCCCGCCGCGGAGCGTCGAAGGCGCTGCCCATCCCCGTCGCCGAGCCCACGTAGAAGCGGTTGCAGTGGCCATCGAGGGCGTTCCAGACGATGTCGCTCCCGCGCGCGTCGTCCAGGTTTCCCACGAGGGCGCGGTCCCGCGCCCAGCCCCCGCGGGGGCGGCTCGGATGATCGAAGCCCCCGGACCCCATGGCGAGCGTGGTCCGGCTGCCGCTCTCGCGGCTGTAGCCGAGGTAGGTCCGGTTCTGGACGCCGTTCAGGTTGGACCAGGCCAGGTCGCTGCGGCCGTCGCCGTCGAAGTCCCCGACGTGGGTCGTGTAGCGCGTGAAGCCCTCGCCGAGCGGATGGTCGAGGGCGCCGGCGTCCTCGAAGACCCCCGGGGCGCCGACGCTCGCGCGGCTCACGTAGCTTCGATTGAAGGGATCGACGCTGTTCCAGACCAGGTCGTCGCGGCCGTCGGCGTTCGTGTCCGTGAGGAAGACGCGATAGCTGCCCCAGCCTCCGCGCCGGCTCTGCGCCTCGAGGAAACGGAAGCCCTCCGCGCCCTCGTTCAGGGCGACGCGCACGCGGTTTCTCGCGTCGTCGACCCGGTTGAGCACCAGGTCGTCGAGGCCGTCGGCGTCGACGTCGCCGACGAGGAGCGCTCCGTAGGTCCCCCAGCCGACGTCGTCCGGTCCGTCGAAGACGAGCACGTCACCGAGCGAGAGCGCGCCATGGGCTTCGCCGTAGCCGATCTGGAGCTCGACGCCCGAGGGGCCCCGGTGGATCCAGAGCAGGTCCCCGCGACCGTCCCCATCGAAGTCCCCCGCGTGCGGCGTGAACGGGGTGCGCAAGGAGGTCTCGAAGCTCTGCACCGGCCGGAACTCGAGCAGATCCCCCGGTGCGCTCGGCCGGCAGGTGCGGAGGTCGTACTCCGTCGTCTCCGTGACCGCCGCGATGGACCCGTCCGAGAGGTTCTTGAACGTGTAGGAGAGGGGCACGGCGCTCGAGAGCGGCGCCGGCGCCTCGAAGTAGGCCTTGAGATCGCCCGTGCGGATGGCCGCGATCACCCCCTCCGCGTTGCCGCCGAGGGCCGTGACGGCGATCTTCGCCTCGCGGAGGATCTCCTGCTGCGACGCGCTGAGCTCGGCGGCGCCGCCGCTGTACGCCAGGCTGACCGTGCCGCGCAGGTCCTCTTCGCTGGCGGAGGACGTGACCGAGAAGGTGAAGGTCCGGCCGTACACCACGCTGCTCACGTAGACGGGCAGGTTGTCGGGGCCGAGGCGCCCGAGCCGCACCTGCTCCTCGAGCAGCTCCGGCGTGAGCTCGGCGCTGAAGAAGGCGCCGGGGCTTTGCGGCGCGGCGACGACCACCTCGTACATGCGCTCGAAGTAGTGCGCCGTCAGCGTCGTCTCCGCGGCCGAGCGTTCGATCTCGCCCGAGGCCGACGCCTCGAAGCCGAGATAGCGCCCGCTCAATCCGAGGCTCAGCGCGAACTCGGCTTCGGCCTCGTAGCTCCGCTGCTCGAAGGTGATCACGCTCGGCGTCCGAAGCTCGGCGCGCGTCGCGGCGCCGATCATCGACCCGACGGCCTGGTCCACCGTCGCCTGGCTGACGTCCGCGACCTCGCGGAAGTTGTCGTCGTTCGCGAGGTTCGGAATGGACACGCGGATGGGCGCGCGCTGCGCGATGACCAAGGGCAAGAGGGACCCGAGCCCGTCGCGATGGGAGCGTCCCTGAATCAGCGCGCCGGGGTAGAGGATCTCCCGGTCCGGGCTGT
>JBCDGX010000667.1:0-3687 GCA_038750805.1 Myxococcota bacterium | reverse complement strand
GTGAAGCCGAAGGCCTCGGCCTGGTTCTGGAGGCGCTCGGCGATCCAGATCGGCGGCAGGCCGTAGGCGGGCTCGGTGACGCGCTCGCCGTCGAGGGCCGGGAGGCTCCCCGTCGGGTCCATCGCGAGGAGCTTGCCGACCCGGAGCTCGCCGCGGCCGACCTCGTTGCCGCTCAGGAGCAGCCGGTAGGTCGTCGAGGGGAGCTGCAGGTTGTCCCGGATGTGGATGCTCGGGAGGATCAGCCCGAGCTCCTGGGCGAGGTTCTTCCGGATCGCGCCGATGCGCTCGACGAGGTCCCCCCCCTTGCCGGCGTCGACGAGGGTCACGAGGTCGAAGCCGACCTCGAGCTCCAGCCGGTCGAGCGGGAGCATCTCCTTGATCTGCTCGCGGTCGGCGCGCGTCTCGTCGGCGGGCCCTTCGTCGTCGGTTCTCTCGCCGCGCGCCTCGGCTTCCCGGCGCGCGACCTCGGAGGCCGAAGGGGCGGCGCGGCCGGCCATGCCCACCGCGCCGGCCAGCGCGAGGAAGGGGATGGTCGGCATGCCGGGCAGGAGACCCACGGAGCCGAGCACGCCGGCGGTCGTGTAGAGCGCGTCGCGGTTCGCGCCGAGCTGCGCGACCAGCGTGGTTCCGAGGGGCTGGGCCGCCGCGGCGCGCGTGACGACCACACCGGCTGCGGTGGACACGAGGAGCGCCGGGACCTGGGACGCCAGGCCGTCGCCCACCGTGAGGATGGTGTAGGTGCTCGCGGCCTCGCCGGCGCTCAGGTCGTTCTGGGCGACGCCGATGACCATGCCGACGACGAGGTTGATCGCCGTCATGAGCAGGCCGGCGAGGGCGTCGCCACGCACGAACTTCGAGGCACCGTCCATGGCGCCGAAGAAGTCCGCCTCGCGCTCGATCTCCTTGCGCCGCGCCTTGGCCTGCTCGTGCGTCATCGTGCCGGCCGCGAGGTCGGCGTCGATGGCCATCTGCTTGCCGGGCATCGCGTCCAAGGTGAAGCGGGCGCTCACCTCGGCGACGCGCCCGGCGCCCTTCGTGATGACGACGAAGTTGATGATGACGAGGAGGACGAAGATCGCGGCGCCGACGACGAAGTTGCCGCCGACGATGAACTCGCCGAAGGCGCGGATGACGTCGCCCGCGGCGGTCGTGCCCTCCGGGCCGCGCAGCAGGATGAGGCGCGTCGAGGCGACGTTCAGCGCGAGGCGGAGGAGCGTCGCGAAGAGGAGGATGGTGGGGAAGCTCGAGAGGTCGAGGGGCTTCTCCATGTGGATGGCCGCGAGGAGCAGCGCGACGCTCAGCGCCAGGCTCGACGCGAGGAGGAGGTCGAGGAGCCCCGCCGGCAGCGGGACCATGAGCAGGAAGACGATGCCGACGAGCAGCAGGGGGATCGCCGCGATGACGCGCTTCCCCGCGACGCTCTCGCCGGTGCTCGGGAGCACGGCGCTCAAGACGCCCCCTCGCTCATGACCTCACCTCGGCGGGGCGCTGAGGCAGCACGCCCTTGATGCGGAGCACGTGCGCGATGACCTCGGCGGCGGGGCCGAAGAGCTCCTCGGGCAGGGGCTTGCCGATCTTCGCGGTCTTGAACATGGCCCGGGCGAAGGGCTTGTTCTCGACGATGGGCACGCCGTGGCGCCGGGCCGTCTCGCGCATGGAGAGCGCCCGCCGGTCCGTGCCCTTCGCGAGCATCATCGGGGCCGCGTCCTTCGCCGGGTCGTAGCGGAGCGCGATCGAGATGTGCGTGGGGTTGGTGACGAGGACCGTGGCGTCCTGCACGCGGCCGGCCTGCCCCGCGCGGGCGGCGGCTTCGCGTTGCTTCGCGCGGCGCTTCCCCTTGATGTGGGGATCGCCCTCGGTCTGCTTCATCTCGTCCTTGATGTCCTTCTTGGACATCTTGTTGTCCTCGGCGAACTTCCGTTTGACGACGACGTAGTCGAGGGCGGCGATGAAGGAGAGCGCCAGGAAGCCGTCCCGGAGCACCGTCAGCGCGGCCTTGGCGACGAGCGCGACGCCGGTCTGCACGGGGACGGCGCCGAGGCCGAGAAAGGTCGGAAGGTTCGCCCAGGCGACGCGTACGACGACGGCCGTGACGAAGGCGATCTTGAGCGTGGCCTTGGTGAGCTCGAGCCCCGATTCCTTGCCCGGGACCATCTTCTTCAACTGCGGAAGCGGGTTGAAGCGCTCGGGCTTCGGGACGAGGTTCTGCGGCCCGAAATAGCCCTTCGTCTGCGCGAGGCCCGCCGCGAGCGCGCCCACGAAGGCGATGGTGATCGGCGGCGCGGCCACCTCGAAGAGCGCCCCCTTCAGACCGCCGAGCGCGGCGTAGGGCTGCTCGTGCGCGCGGAGCGTGAGCGTCCGCCGAGCGAAGACGAAGAGGGAGTCCGCGAGCGCGCCCGCGCCATTGGCCAAGAAGAGCGCGAGCCCCCCGAGGACGGCTGCTCCCGCGACGTCCTTCGACTGCGGGATCTTGCCTTCCTTACGGAGTTGCTGGCGCCTCCGTGGGGTCGCCTGCTCTGTTTTCTGGCTCTTGTCCTCGGACACGACGGGGTGCTCCGGCGGTGAGCCGTTTCAACCGTCGTGCCAGGTGCGGGGTGGCCGCTTTTTCGGGCCCCTGGACCCCTCAGGCGCCGCTTCCGTCGGGGGCGTGGCGCGGGCCGTCATGCCCGTGGCGGCGCCCCCTGCGGCGGTGGATGCGGCGCACGGGCGCGATCACCCGTCGTTCGTTTCACCTTCCGCCCAGGCCTCCGCGTCGTCCCGGGAGGCCTCGAGGACCGCGCGGGCCGTGCCGTGACCGAAGCCCGCCCGAGCGAGCACCCCGAGCTCCTTGCGGCGGCCCTTCGCGCGGGCGAGCGGCTCGCTCGGGAGGGGCTCCCGGCGGAAGGGGCCGAGGCGCCGCCGGCGCGCGAGGCGCGCGGCGGCCCCGCGGTCGTCGAGGCCGCTCTCGGCCAGGCCCGCGTCCACGACCTCGCCACGCACGCCTTTCGTGGCCAGCCGCGCGCGGATCTTCCGCGCCGAGTCCCCACGGGCGCGCATGGTCCGGGCCTTGGACCTGGCGTATCGGGCGTCGTCCACGTAGCGATGGCGCTCGCAGAACGCGACGATGGCGGCCACCCAGGCATCGGTCTCGGCGGCCGGCGGCGTGTCGTCACGCTCCCGGCGGGCCCGGCTCACGCGGCGTTCGAGGAAGCGGACGAGCTGCGCCCGGCTGGGGGCGAAGCGCTCGACGTAGTGGAGCGCGGCCCGCTCGAGGCGGGGTTGGGTGAGCTTCTTGGCCGCTCGGCGCCGCCCCCGTGGTCGCTTTTCACTCTCCGCGCCGTTCTCCTGCCCGTGCTCCGTGCTCTCCCCCGGCGTCGGGCCCGTGCCGGTCGCTCGCTCCTCGCTCGCCACGGGTCCAGCCTCCTCGGCGTCGCGCGCGGCGTCAACGCGGTCCGGACCCGTCCTCGGAAGGGTGGAACGGCTCTTGCGGGTCTCTTGCCCGGGGTGAGCGCCGCGGGTCATGGTGAGGCGCCGCGATGAGTGACGAAGACCAGCTGCCCTCGGGGCCGGAGGACTTCTTCGCGTCGGGCGATCGCCACTCCGCGATGAGCATTCCGCCGGTGGACCGGGTGCTCCTTCCGCCGGAGGAGGTGCGGCGCCAGCGCCGTCAGCGCGTCCTCATCGGCGTCGGCGTGGCCGTCGGGCTCG
>JBCDGX010000666.1:0-3694 GCA_038750805.1 Myxococcota bacterium | reverse complement strand
GCCAACCGCGGGGAGATCGCTCTCCGCGTGATCCGCGCCTGCCGGGAGCTCGGGCTCTCCACCGTCGCCGTCCACAGCACGGCCGACGAACAGGCGCTCCACGTACGCCTCGCCGACGAGGCCGTCTGCATCGGCCCGCCGCCCGCGACGGAGAGCTACCTCAACATCCCGCAGCTCATCGCCGCGGCCGAGGTCACCGGCGCCGAGGCGGTGCACCCGGGCTACGGCTTCCTCAGCGAGAACGCGGAGTTCGCGGAGATCTGCGCGCAATGCGGCCTGACCTTCGTCGGGCCCAAGCCGGAGCACATGGGCATGTGGGGCGACAAGGTTCGCGCCCGCGCCCTCGCGAAGAGGCTCGGCCTCCCGCTGATGGAGGGCAGCGCCGTCCTCCGCGACGAGGCCCACGCCCTCGAAGAGGCCGCCCGCATCGGCTACCCCGTGATGCTCAAGGCCTCCGGCGGCGGCGGCGGTCGCGGCATGAAGATCTGCCGGAACGACGAGCAGCTCGAGGCGGCTTTCCCGCAGGCCCGGGCCGAGGCCGTCGCCGGCTTCAAGAACCCGGACCTCTTCATCGAGCGCTTCGTCGAGGAGCCGCGGCACATCGAGTTCCAGGTCCTCTGCGACGGCGAGGGCGGAGTCTGGGTGCTCGGCGAGCGCGAGTGCTCGATCCAGCGCCGGCACCAGAAGCTCGTGGAGGAGGCGCCCAGCGTCGCCGTCACGGACGAGCTCCGGCGCGCGACCGCCCGGACCATCGGCAAGGCCATGCGAGAGACGGCCTACGTCTCCGCGGGCACGCTCGAGTTCCTCATGGACGAGAAGGGCAACCTCGCCTTCCTCGAGATGAACACGCGCATCCAGGTCGAGCACCCGGTCACCGAGGAGATCACCGGCGTCGACCTGGTCATGGAGCAGCTCCGCATCGCCCGCGGCGAAGGCGCGAGCCTCGCGCCCATGGAGGACGACCTCGTTCCCCTCGAGGGCTGGGCCATCGAGGTGCGCGTCAACGCCGAGGATCCGGAGACCTTCGCGCCCTGGCCCGGGCTCATCGACGAGCTCCACGTGCCCGGCGGCCCCGGCGTGCGCGTCGACGGCGGCATCTACGGTGGCTTCCGTGTGCCCGGCGCCTACGACTCGCTGCTGATGAAGCTCATCGCCATGGGGCCCGACCGCGCCACGGCGCTCCGGCGCCTCCAGCGCGCCGTCGACGAGACGATGGTGGCCGGTATCCGCACGAACCTCCCGCTGCACCGACGCATCCTCGCGCATCCGGACTTCGCGGCCGGCGCGCTCTCCACGCGCTTCCTCTCGCGTCTCGACTGAACGATCGTACAGTCGAGGCGGGAACGTTGACCACCGATCTTCGCGCCGCCTATCCTGCCGCCAGCCCAATCCGGTGAATTTCGGAAGGTTTTCCGGGAACGAACACCCGGTAGGCGGGGGGGGGGGCGCGCCCCCCCCGCGCAGCGCCGGGGAGCCGAGCGTCGGTGGCCGTCGACCGCAACAAAGTATTGAACGCCGCTCAGAAGCACCTGAGCCGGGGGAACTACGACCGGGCGATCTCGGAGTACGAGAAGCTCGTCGCCGCCGATCCGCGTGACGTCCGCACCTGGCTGAAGATCGGCGACCTTCACACGCGCAAGGGCGACGCGCGCAAGGCCGCCGAGACCTACCACCGGGTCGCCGAGCACTACGCCGCGCAGGGCTTCTTCCTGAAGGCGGTCGCGGTCTACAAGCAGATCCTCAAGCTCCAGCCCGAGCGCGTCGACGTGCAGCTCCGCCTCGCGGAGATGTACGAGAACCTGCAGCTCGTCAGCGACGCCCTCGCGACCTACGAGGAGATCGCCGCCACCCACGGCCGCCACGGCGAGACCGAGGCCATGCTCGGCGTGCTGGCGCGCATGGCGGACCTCGACCCCGAGAACGTCCCCGTGCGCATTCGCCACGCCGAAGCGCTCTCGAAGGCCGGACGCACGCAGGAAGCGGCGCAGGAGTTCGAGGCCGGCGCGGAGCTGCTCAAGGAGCAGGGGCGCACGGAGGACTACCTGAAGGTCGCCGAGCGCCTGCTCTTCCACCGCCAGGACGACACGGAGCTCGCCCGGGAGCTGGCCGAGCATTACCTCGAGCGGAACGACGCCAAGCGCGCCCTCGCGAAGCTCCAGATCCTCTTCCAGCGGGACCCGAAGGACGTCGCGACGCTCGAGCTCCTCGCGCGCGCTTTCCATCTCCTCGGCCAGACACCGAAGACCATCAGCGTCTACAAGGAGGTCGTCCGCATCCTCGGCGAGCGCGGCGACGAAGAAGAGCGCGCGCGCTTCCTGAGCCGCATCCTCGAGCTCGATCCGAAGGATGCCGAGGCGCGCCAGGCCCTCGCGGCCTACGCCCCGCGGCCCAGCTCCGCGGCGCCCCGGCGCCCCTCGGGACCGACGACGGACGCGCTTCCCGTCGTGCCGCCCTCGGCCGTGGTGCAGCAATCCGGGGAGCTCAGCGCGCCGGACCTGCTGCTCGACGAGGACGACTCGTCGCTCCTCTTCATCGACGAGGACGACAGCGCGATCCTCGAGGCGGCGTCATTCGCGTCCTCCGACGCGATCCCCATCGAGGAGGACGTGAGCCTCGTCGAGCTCGACCCCGCGAAGAGCGACCCGGCCCCCGCGCCTCCGCCGCTTCGGCGAGGCAGCCGGCGGCCGACGACGTATCCGGGGCGCAACCGGCCGAGCACGGTGCCGCCGGACGTGGCCCGGGACGCGCAGGTGGCGCGTCTCCTGACCGAGGTCGAGGTCTTCGCCCGCTACGGGCTCCGCGACAAGGTCTTCGCCCAGCTGCACCAGGTCCTCGAGCTCTCGCCGAACAACATCGAGGCGCGCGAGCGACTGAAGGACGCCTACCTAGACGCCGGGCTCCAGCGCGAGGCGGCGCGCGAGCTCCTCCAGCTCGCCGTGCTCTTCGCCGACAAGCCGCAGATCGCGCAGCTCTACGAGCAGCAGGCGCAGGAGCTCGACCCTTCCCTCGGCGCGCCGCCGGGGAGCGCCTCGCAGCTCCCGCCCCCGCCGGGCACGCGCATCGACGACGACGAGGCGCTCTTCTTCGTCGACGAGGAGACGAGCTCCGTCGACATCGAGGCGGTCTCCGCGCGACCGGGCGCCCGCGGCAGCGTGGCCGACGCCCTCGGCGACGAAACGGACGCGCTCCTCGACGAGCTCGACGCGCAGGTGCCGCCCCGCGCGCCCTCGGGCCAGGCCCTGACGCCCGACGAGGTGCTGGCGGCGGGCTTCGAGCGGGCCTCGACGGGCGGCTGGGAGGCCGAGCTCGACGACATCGGCGCCTCGGAGCCGCCGCCGGCGCCTCTCGACTCCGAGGCCACCCCCGAGGTCGCCTCCGTCTCGCCCCCGCCGCGCCGGCGTCTGGCGCCCCCGCCCGGCGTCTTCGGCGCGATCCGGGACCGGCGCTCGGCGCCGACCTCACTCCCGCCGGACACGCGTCCCTCGGCAGGACCGGCGAGCGCTCCTCCCGGGACGCTCCCTCCGGACGCGCGCCCGACCCCGCTCGCGTCCGAGGTGCCCATGGCGCCTTCCGGGCGGCCCTCGCCGCCCTCCTGACGGCCGGCCGCGCCCCCCACCGCGCCGGCGCCCCCCTCCGCGCCGGCGCCCCTAGCCCGTTCGGCGCCTCCTGCGGCGGCCTCCGCCCCGCCCGCGAT
>JBCDGX010000665.1:0-3706 GCA_038750805.1 Myxococcota bacterium | reverse complement strand
GGGCTGGAGGCGTGGCGGCGGAGGGGGCGCGACGGGGCGGCCGCGGGGCGCCGAGGGCGCCGCCGCCTTGGGCACCGGCGAGGGAGGGGAGCACCAGGCTCAGCGCGAGGACGAGCGTCGCACGCATGAGCTTCAGCCTGCCACGGCTCTCGGGGGTCGCCAGCGTCGAGAAGGGCACGCCCCTACGTCGTCCGGGCGCCGGAGTCGTTCCGCCGTCAGCCGAAGAGCTTCTTGAAGAAGCCCTTCTTCTTGTCGTCGTCGTCGTTCGGGGGGTCATCCGGCGCCTCGCTCTCGGGAGCGGGGCTCTGGCTCGAGCGGACCACCTCCGCCGCGTCGAACTCCGGCGGCACCGTCGAGAGGCTCGTCATCTCCTCGAAGTCGCCGGGCTCGACGCCCATCTCGGTCATCGAGTCCAGCATCTCGGAGCTCAGCTCGCCGCCCACGACCGAGTCCCCCCGAAGCTGCGCCGCCGGGGGAAGCGAGCTCGCGCGGATCGCCTCGATGTCCGCGTCGGAGAACACGTTGGTTCGCGAGCTCTCGTCCTCGTCGAGGTCCATGTCGAGGTCGATGGACACGAAGTCGTCGTCCGGCGCCGGCGGGAGGGGCGCGAGGGAGCTGAGCTGGTCGACCTCGTGCGGGTGCTTCGCCGTGGGAGGCGGGATCACGAGCTCCTCGGAGAGCGAGCCGGAGGCCGGCGGCACGCTCTCGAGGTCGTGAAAGAGGCTCTCGAGCGCCTGGTCGCCGGGACCACCGGGCCGGGCCGAGGGCGGCACCGGGGGCGGCGCCGAGGTCTCCGGCGAACCCTGGCCGACGACCTCCTCGAGGTAGAGCTCCATGGACTCCTCGTCGTCGATCTCGAGGAGGTCGAACTCGTCGGGCTCGAGGGGCACCTCCTCGCGGAGGGCCGCCTGCGGCGGGACCGAGGGGCTCGTGTCCTCGCTCGGGAGCGGCTCGACGGGCGTGGCCGGCTCCGCGGGCGTCGGCTCCTGCGCGGCCGTCATCGCGTCGAGCTCGAGCTCCAGGGAGGGCTCCGGCGCGGAGGCGACGGCGGGGAGGTCCGCGTCGGCGGGCGGCTCGCTCGGGGCCGCGTCGTCGAAGACGAAGGGTGGGGGTACGTCCCGCGACGCCACCGCCGGCAGGTCGGCCTCGTCGAGCGGTGGCTCGGCCGGAGTCGCCGGTTCCGCGACTGCCTCGGGCTCGGCGACCGGCGCGGCCTCGATCTCGGGCTCGGCCTCGAACGAGGGCTCCGGCTCTG
Organism: Myxococcota bacterium; assembly: GCA_038750805.1. GTDB lineage: Bacteria > Myxococcota_A > Polyangia > Polyangiales > Houyiibacteriaceae > CALCTH01. The sequence goes on along the minus strand of JBCDGX010000665.1, from coordinate 2,451 downwards.
CCACGGGCTCGACGTCGAAGGCGGGGGCGGCCTCGGGGGCGGGCTCCGCTTCGGTCGCTGGTGCCGGCTCGGATGACCCGGGCCCGTCCCCCAGCTCCGCCTCGGCCGGCGCCTCGAACGCTTCGGGAGCCAGCGCCACCTCCGGCTCGGGCGCGAACGCCACCTCGGGCTCGGCGGGCGGCTCCGACGCGAACGCCGCCTCGGGCTCGGCGGGCGGCTCCGACGCGAACGCTGCCTGTGGCTCGGCGGCCGGAAAGTCCTCCTCCCAGGGGCTCTCCGGTGCCTCGGCGGTCTCGTCCCGGCGCTCACGCCGGGCCTCGAAGCGCTCCCCGGAGACCTCTTCCCCGAGCGCCGCCAGGGCGTCGTCGACCTCGCGGAGGTCCCGCGGCCGGTCGGCCAGGCGAAGGGCGACGTCGGCCTCCGGCGCACCGATGGCGTCGAGCGCCGCGTCGATCGCGGAGAGGTCCGGGAGGCTCATCGGCATCAGCTTCCCCGATGGAACGGCGATGCGTCCAGTCGCTGGAAGGGGGCGCCGGGCTCCGGCTCAGCGTTGCCGGGCGTCCAGCAGCGCCATGCGGTCCTGCCCCCAGACTGTGAAGGACCCCAGGCGAAAGCTCGGGACGCCCCAGAGCCCCAGCTCCTCGCGCAGGGCGCGCCGGTTCTCCTCGACCGTCGCGCGCCACCCTTCGTCCGCGAGGGCCGAGCGCACGGTGGCCTCGTCGACGCCGGCTTGCTCGGCGACCGCGAGGAGACCCGGGTCGCTGGCCACCTCGACGGCCCGCGACCAGATGCCCTCCATCGCGGCCTGGGCGAAGCGGAGCTTGGCGGGCTCGTCGGGGAGGGCCTCGAGCACGGCGATGCAGCGCTCCACGCCGGCCCCCACCGGGTCGCAGAGGCGGCCGAAGGGCACGCCCTGGCGGTCCGCGAGGCGCTTGGCGTCGCGCGCGATGTAGAAGCGCTTGATCCGCGGTACCGGGAGCCCCCGCATCACCATCGGCAGGACCGGGCGGAGCAGGAGCGCCGGCCCCGGCCGCGCCGCGAGCCGGGCGATGGCCAGGTAGGAGTAGGGCGAGCGAAAGGAGAAGAAGACCTCGAGCGGGCCGTCGATCGGGCTGTCCCGGGTCCCCTGCTCCCGGACGAGGGGCTCGGCCTCGCCGACGCCGGCCTTCTGCAGCGCGGCGAGGAGGAAGGGGAGGCGGTCGACGCCCCAGAACCACTCCCCGCCGAAGTGCACCATCGCGCCCTGGTAATGGCCCTTCTTGCGAAGGGCCCGGTAGCTCGCCTCGAGCTCGGGCGTGACCTCGAGCCCCGTGGCCGTCCCGAGCTCCCGGGTCAGCGCGGCGAGGGCTTCCGCGTCGCCCCGCCAGAGCGCGTCCCCCACGCGGACGGCGGCGGCGAGCTGCTCCCGCGCGGGCCGCGGTCGCAGCAGGATGGCGTTGGCGCGCCGCAGCCGGTCCGCCGGGGGCGCCTCGGCGCGCTCCGGGAACTCGAGGTTCGTGGTTTGCCCCACGAGCTTCGCGTCGCGGATCGTCCAGGCGCTCCGAAGCTCCGGCTCCGGGTCCGCGTCGGCCGCCGGGGCCGGCACGACCGTGACCCGCGCCTCGAGCTCCGGGTGCCGCGCGAGGAGCCGCTCGAGGGCCTGCGCGAGCAGGTGCGAGTGGCCGTCGTCGAGCTGGAGATAGACGTCGAGCGTGTGGCTCCTTCGCCGCGCGTGGCGCAGGGCGCGCCGCACCGGACCGGGCGTGAGGAACGCCTCCAGCGCGCGCCCCCGGAGCTGCGCCCGGAGCGTGCTCACGTGCCTTCCACGAGCGCGTAGACCCGCTTGACGGCGTCGCCCAGCTTGCTGGGATCGGCCCCGCCGGCCTGGGCGAAGTCCGGACGTCCGCCGCCGCGACCCCCGACGAGCTCCGCCGCCGCCTTCACGATGTCGCCGGCGCGGAAGCGCTTCGTGACGTCCTTGGAGACGCTGCAGACGAGCTGCGCCTTCTTCCCGTCCTGCGAAGGGGCGCCGAGGAGAACGATGGCCGGCGCGAGCTTGTCGCGGAGCTGGTCCGCCATCTCCCGGAGCGCCTTCCCGTCGACGCTCGGGACCGTCGTCCCGAGCACCGTGACGCCGTCGATCTCCTTGGCGTCGGCCGTCAGGTCCGCGGCGCCGCCGCCGCTCACCAGCTCCTTCTGGAGCCGCTCGATCTCCTTCTGGAGACCCTTCTGGCCCTCGAGGAGCTTCGCGATGCGCTCGGGGGTCTCGTCGGGCCGGGTCTTGAGCTGCGAGGCCGCATCGCGCAGGAGCCCGCGCTGCTCGCGCAGGTGGGCGAGCGCGTTCAGCCCCGTCGCCGCCTCGATGCGCCGGATGCCCGCCGCGAGGTTCCCGTCGGAGAGGATGGTGAAGAGCCCGATGTCGCCCGTGCGGAACGCATGCGTGCCGCCGCAGAGCTCGAGGCTCGGGCCGAT
>JBCDGX010000664.1:0-3709 GCA_038750805.1 Myxococcota bacterium | reverse complement strand
CGGGGCGCGTGGGCCGCGCGGCTCGAGGCGCGGGCCGAGCATCTCGAGGGATCCCGTCGCGTCGATGCGCTCTGGCGCGCGGCGACGCTGATCTTCGCCGAGGCTGCGGAGCCCATGACCGGCGAGGCGGCGCGCAAGGAGGCGTTTGCCGAGGCCTGGCGCCTCTATACCGCGGCGTCGGAGGTGGCCCGGGAGCTTCCCGGCGACGATGGGCTCTCGGTGCTGCGTGAGCTCCAGGTGGCCGCGCAGCTCGCCGGTCCGAGCGACGCCGTGGACGCCGCGACCGAGATGCTGCTCGCCCACGCGACGTCCCTCGACGAGGTCGAGCGCGGGGCGCTCCTTCGGGCGCGCTACGTCGCGCTCCGGCAATCCGACGAGGTCCCCGACGCGACGCCACGCGCCCCCAAGGCGCTCGCGGAGGCCGCCGCCAACCCCGACGCCCGCGCCTGGGCCCCGGACGCGCTCCGCGTGCGTGCCGCCACGTCCGGCGACTTCGGGGCCCTCGCGGCCGCGCATCGCCGGCTGGCCGAGGAAGCGGAGAGCGCGGAGGCAGCAGCGGCCCATCTGGCGGCCAGCGCGCGGGCCGAGCTTCGCGACGGGCGGGACGACGACGCCGTGGCGACGCTCCGGGAGGCCCTCACGCGGGTGCCCGGGCACGCCTACACGCTCGCGTTCCTCGAGGAGCGCCTGCGACGCCGGGGCGAGGCGGAGGCCGTCGTCACCCTCGTGCGCGAGGCCGCGGAAGCGCAGAGCGGAACGCAGGCCACCGTGGCGCGCCTGCTCCTCGCCGGCGCCGCCGCCGAGGCCGCCGGAGACGTCCCGCTCGCGGTGCGGACCTACGAGGACGCCGCGGACCACGACCCTTCGGCGGTCTCGCCGCTCTGGGCGCTTCAGCGCCTCGCCGAGCGGGAGCGGGACCCGGCGCTCCAGCTCCGGGCGCGCGAGGCCCTCGCGGCGCGCGAGGCCTCCGGCGAGGGAGCGGAGCGGCGGCAGGCGCTCGAGCTCGGCGAGCACTACGCGCTGGTGAGCGGCCAGCCCGAGCTCGCGGAGGATCCTCTCCTCGGCGCCGTGGGTGCTCCCGACGTCGACCTCGACGCCGCGCTCGCGCTCGAGCTCCTGCCCGATGCCCCGCGGCGCGCTCCGGCCCGCCTGCGAGGCCTCGCGCGCCTCGCCGAGGCCACCGCGGGCTCCTCCGACGCGCCGCGGGTGCACCGCGAGCTCGGCGCGACGGCCGCGGCCCGCGGCGTCGATGCCGCCCTGGCGTGAGAGTCGCGGGTGCGCCTCCTCGGCCCGCCGGGTACGGACGCGACCGGCCTCGCCCCGGACGACCTCTGGGGATGGTGGACGCGCATTCTCGACGCGGGCGCCGCCGCCATGCCTGCGCCGGAGGCCGCACCCGACGCCGAGCCGGATGCGGAAGCCGAGCCCGACGCGGAGGAAGGGCGTGCCCCGGCGCCCAGCGATCGCGCCGCCGCGTGGCATGGCTTGGCGCGGGCCGCGCATGGCAACGCGGCGGAGCTGATGCTCCACGGGCTGCGCGCGACGCTCGTCGCGGGCGGGGACGACGCGGCCGAGGACGCCTTCCTGATGGCGCAGCAGCTCGCCTCCGAGGCGCCAGGGAGCATCGCCGCCGCCATCGCCGTCGACGAGACCCTCGGCGCGGGCGACGACCCCGAGTCCCGCGCCGACGCGCTCCTGGCGCGCATGGCGCACGCCAGCGAGGCCACGGCACCCTCGCTCGCCGCGGCCGCCGGGCGAGCCCTCGCGGCCGCCCAGCGCCCGGGGGCCGTTCAGCGCATCCGCGAGGTCCTCGCGGCGCAGCCCGGCGACCTCGCGAGCTGGGACGCGCTTCGCGTCGCCGCGCGCACCGAGGAGGCATGGGACGACCTCGTCGAAGCCTGCGATCGCCTCGCCGAGGCGGCCGAGGGCGAAGACCGCGCGGAGCTCCTCGAGGAAGCGGCGGGCGTGCTCATGGATCGGCTCGGCCGCGACGCGGACGCCGAGACCCGCCTTCGCCGCGTCGTCACCAAGCACCGCTCGCGCGTCGGCGCCTACCACCGCCTGCACGACCTCCTCGCCGAGCGCGGGGACCACGCGGCGCTCCTCGAGCTCGTGGGGCGGCGCTCGCGGGGCGAGGAGGACCCGTCGCAGCGCGTCCGCCTGGTGTACGAGCGCGCCCGGCTTCACCGAACGCTCGGCGAGCTCGACGCGGCCCTCGGTGCCATCGACGAGCTCCGGACGCTGGAGCCGGGTCACGCCGGCGGCATCGCCCTCGCCTCGGAGATCCACGTGTCGCGGGAGGCCTGGGACGACGCCGTGGTCGCGCTCCGGGACCTCGCGGACACGGACGTCCCGGCCCAGCACAAGCGGCTCGCGCGACTCGGCGCGGCCGACTACCTCCTCGTCCGCCTGGACCGCCCCCTCGACGCGCTCGTCGAGCTCGAGCGCCTCGTCGCGAGCGGCATCGACGACTTCATCGTGCGGAGCCGCATGGCCGAGGTCGCCATGCGGGCCGAGCGCTACGACCGAGCGGCCGAAGCCTGCGACGCCGCGGCACGCTTCACCGAGGGCGAGGAACGCGTGGAGTGGTCGCGCCGTGCCGGGGAGCTGCGGGCGCGGGAGCTCGGCGACGTGAGCGCCGCCCTCGCGTCGTACCGCCGGGCCCTTCAGGAGCGGCCCACGGATCTCGACGCGGGCGAAGCTGTCGCGGCGCTCCTGACGGACCGCGAAGAGCGGCGCGCGCACGCGGAGTCCTTCGAGGCGAGCGTGCGTCGCGGCCTGGACCGGGGCCTCGACCCGGAGCTCGTCCGGCGCCTTCGCGCGGCGGCGCGCTGGAAGGGCGACCGCGACCTCTCCTTCGTCGCGGGCGAGACCCTGGTGAGCCTCGGTGTAGCGACGGCCGAGGAACGTCAGGCCATCGACGAGAGCACGGCCATCGTGGGCCGTGTCCCGCGCGGAGCAGCCCTCGACGACGCGGCGCTCCGCATGGTCCGCTTCGCGGGCGACGAGGGGCCCGAGGCCCGCCTGCTCGCGGCCGCGGCGCCGGGTCTTCTCGCCGCCCTGCAACGGGAGCCGGGTGCGCTCGGTGCGGCGCGGAGCCAGCTCCTCAGCCCACGTCGCGGCGCCGACCTCCGCGACGCGCTCGCGCGGCTCGTGGCGTCGCTCGGCCTCGACGTCGGCGACCTCTATCACGGCGGCCATGACGCGGCCGCCGTGGTGGCGTTCCCCGGGAAGCGGGACAAAGGGACCTGGGTGCTCGGTGGAGGCCTGCGCTCGCCCCTCGATCCGCCCCGGCGCTTCCTCGTCGGCCGGCAGGCCGCGGGCCTCCGCTTCGGGACGAGCGCCATCGTGGACCTCGCGCCGGGGGACGCGGCGGCGTGGCTCCTGGCGGCTACCGTGGTCTCGGATGCCCCGCTGCCCGCGGCGGAGGAGTTCCCGGGCGTCTTTGATCGCGCGAAGGCTCTGGCGAAGGCTCTCCCGCGGAAGAACCGCCGCCTCGTCGCGCAGATCGCGCCGGCGCTTCCCGACGGGGGCCGCGGCCTCGAAGGCTATTGCGTGGCGGCCCGGCGGACCGCGAACCGGGCGGGGCTCCTGCTCGGCGGCGACCTCCGCTCGGCGCTCGCCTACGTGCTCGGCGCCGTGCCCAGCGTGGCGACGGTGACCGCCCACCCCGAGGCCCTCGACCTGACGCGCTTCTGGATCTCGCCGG
>JBCDGX010000663.1:0-3711 GCA_038750805.1 Myxococcota bacterium | reverse complement strand
TCGCGATGAAGTAGACGTAGTACGCCGGTGCGAAGCCGAGGTGCAGCAGGACGCCGGACACCCAGAGCCCCGGAAGGGTCAGGTAGTAGAGGAGGTGGTTCCGGTAGACGCAGCGGACCGAGAGTTACTCGGCCGAATGGTGCGCCCGATGGAAGCGAAAGAGCGCCGGCACGCTGTGCACCATCCGGTGCCAGCCGTATTGGAGGAGGTCGTCCGCGAAGAGCAGGATGACGAACATCGCCACGCCGGGGAGGGACGCGAGCGCGTCCTTCGAGCCCGGCGCAGCGGCCTCGGTGAGCGCCGCGGAGGTCCAGAGGATCGTGGGGACGATGATCACGCTCAGGCTCGCCGTGGACACCACCTCGAGGATCACGTCGCGGCGGCGTGTCGCCTCGCGGAAGAGGACGCGCCCGAGGGCGAGCTCGACGAGGGCGAAGCCCAGGCCGATCAAGGTGACGACGAGCTTGTAGTCCACGGTCATGCCTTCCCGGCGGCCTCGAGCGTCGCCGTCACGCGCGCCATCGCGCCGTCCCGCAACGCGTCCAGCGCCTCCTCCGCGAGCCCCGTCGCCCGCGCGACGAAGGGCCCGAAGAGCTGAATCCCGAGGCCGAGGGCGAGGGCCTCGGCGAGCGCGGGCCGAAGCCGCCTCCGGGCGTCCTCGTCCAGCCCCTCGAGCACGCTGCGGACGACGGGGAAGGCGTCCTGGAGCCCCTCCGGGAGGTCGTCCTTCAGGAGCCCGAAGGCCAGGGCGCGCGTGTGCCGTTGGTCCTGCTCCACCACGTCGACGATGCGCGCGAGGCGCGTCCCGAGGTCCGCGTCCTTCGGCAGGTCGAGGCGGGCGAAGAGCGCCTCCGCCAGGTAGGTGAGCGCGGCCGAGCGGATCCCCGCCTTGTCGCCGAAGTAGTGGCGCACGAGGCCGTGGTTCTTCACGCCCGCTTCGCGAGCGATGTCGCGGAGGGAGGGGTCGCCGTCCCGGGCGAAGAGCTCCGCCGCCGCGCGGATCAGCTCGTCTCGCGTGCTCATGCCGAGGATTATCCACATGGATAATCCAGCGTCAAGCCGCGTCCCCGAGCGCGCCGATCGCGCGCGTTCAGACCATGCGCTGCTCGATGAGGTGCACGGCCTGGAGGTAGCCGCCGAGGATTGCGCAGGTGTAGCCCCCGCCGGGGAACTGCCAGGCCCCTGCGAAGTGCAGGTTCTTCAGGGACGAGCGCACGCGCGCGAAGCGACGCATGAGCGTCTGCGAGGTGCCCTGGGCGAAGCCCGAGATCGAGCCATCGGTGTTCAGCGTGTAGTGGCGGACCGTCCTCGGCGTGCCGAGCTCGGTCCACTCCACGTGCTGCTTGCTGCCCGGCACCATCGCCTCGATGCGATCGAGGAAGGCCTCGGTGACCTCGGCCTTCTTCTCGGCGTACTCCGTGTCTGAGAGGCCGTCCCAGGCCTCCATGCGGTCGAGCACGCAGAGCGCCGCGAGCCCCTTCCCGGGCGGCGCCAGCCCCGAGTCGAGCTGGCTGTAGTCCGTGAAGCCGCAGATGCGCTGCGCGTAGGGGCCGTGGATGTTCTTCGGGATGTCCGCGAGCGTCCGGACGCTCGGGTCGTACTGCATCGTCGTGTAGGTGCGGTGCCCGAGCTCGCGGAGCGGCTTCTTGAAGCCGACGTAGAGCGCGACCACGGAGCTCCCGAGCTCCATGTCCTTCGTCCGCTTCTCGAGCCCGGGATCGGCGCCCGGCGCGAGGAGCTGGTCCCGCACCTGGGGGACGGCGGCGTTCGCGAGGACCTGCTTGCCCATGGCGCGGCCCGTCCGCCCTTTGTGTACGTACTCGACGGAGCTCACGCGCTTGCCCTCGGTGTGGATGCGCGTGACGCGATGGTTGCAGCGCACCTCGCCGCCGGCGTCCTCGATGACCTTCCGGAGCCGGTTCGAGAGCCGCTGCGAGCCGCCCTTCAGGTAGTAGGTGCCCGACTCGATGAAGGCGGCCTGCGCCACGGAGAAATAGCGCGCGGAGATCGAGTAGGGGTCGTCGTGGAAGAGCGAGAGGTTCGCCGTGAGGAGGAGCTTGAGCTCCTCGCTCGCGAAGCGCTTGTCGAGGAACTCCCCGAGGCTGCCCCGCAGCGCGAACATTAAGTTCGGATAGAGAAACGGAAAGAAGGGCCCCCGCCGCGCGACGGCCTTCGGCGAGAGCGGGAAGCTCGAGAGCTCGTGGCGAACCTTCGCCATGGTGCCGAGCACGCGCGTGAGCTCCCGGCGTTCGTCCGGGTGGCGCGCCGAGAGCGCGTCGATGGCCTCCTCGAGGCCGACGGGCATGTCGAAGACGTCGTCGCCGCTGAGGTAGCGGTAGACCTCCCCGGGGGCCGGGACGAACTCGAGGTCGTCCGACACGCCGAGGTCGTCGAAGATCGGGCCCTTGCAGTCGTGCTCGTCGAAGCCGTCGACGACGTGGAGCGAGACCTCGACCTCGTAGCCCTTCCGCCGGTAGGTGGTCGCGCAGCCGCCAGGACGTGCGTGGGCCTCGAGGACCACGACGCGCTTGCCTTCACTCGCGAGCTTGGCCCCCGCGGTCAGGCCGGCGAGACCGGCGCCGATAACCACGCAATCGAACATCGGCGCGCATCCGAGCACGCCGGCCCGGGACGTTCCATGCGATTTTTCAGTCCATGGGCCCGCCTTCGGCGCCGGCGGAACGATCGGCCGGTCGGCGCGTCAGCGGAAGGCCTGGCTGAGTGTCTCGATCTGGGGACGGCGGAACTCGGGGCTGAAGAGGTGCGGGAGCCGGGTCGTCGGGACCTTCAGCTCCCCGGCGAGGCGGCGGAGAGCCGCCTGCTGGACCCCCTCCCGGAAGGCCCGCAGCCGCGCGGCCGCGGCGAGCGTCGCGAGGTCCGTACCGGGGCCGAATCGGTCCGTGAGGTGCTGGGCGCGCGCCTTGGCCTCGGCGCCGGGGAAGAGGCGCGGAAGGACCTGGTTCACGACGAGCGCCGGCACGGGCATGGCCAGCTCGTCCCTCACCGCGGCGTGGAGCTCCAGGGTCTCGTTGACGGGCATGTCCTCCGGGAGCGTGACGAGCACGACGCCGCCGCGCTCTGGGTCCCGGAAGAGCTGGAGCGCGCGCTCCGCCTCGCGGCGAAGGAGGCCGGGCGGCGCCACCTCGGCGATCACCTTCGGGACGCGGAGCATGTCCAGGCCGTGCCCCGTGGCCGGCGCGTCGAGCACCACGAGGTCGTATTCGCCGACGCCCTCGGGCCCGTGGCCCATGGCGTGAAAGTAGGCCTTGCCGAGCATGGACCACGCCTCGAGGCCTGGCGTGCCGCGGAGGAAGGCGCGCACGAGGGGGTTCTCGAAGACCGCGGCGTAGAGCGCCCGGACCCTGAGGATCATGAGCCCGTACTCCTCGATGGAGGCCTCCGGGGTCATGTTCACGGCGTCGAGGTTCGCCTCGATGCGCACGACGTCGTGGCCGATGGGGGCCGTCTCGAGGAGATGGCTCGCGCGCTCCGCGGCGTTGACCATCGCGAGGAGCGTCTTCCGTCCGCGGCGTGCCGAGGCCAGCGCCAGCGCCGTCGCGACGGTGGTCTTGCCGACGCCCCCCTTCCCGATGACGAAGAGGAAGCGGCGGTCGAGGAGCGGGGGCACGGCGAGGACGTAGAATTGGTGCCCGCGAACGGCAAGCGGCGGCGCGTGTTCCGTGCGCGGCCGGCCCCTTCGCGGCGCCCGCC
>JBCDGX010000662.1:0-3713 GCA_038750805.1 Myxococcota bacterium | reverse complement strand
CGCCGCCGCGAGGGCCGCGCTGCGCGCATCGCCCGGAAGCGCCTCGCCGAGCGGCGGCCGCTCGTAGCGCGCGGGGGCGAGCGCGGCCCGGGCGTCCTCGACCTCCCCGCTCAGCGCCGCGAGCTCCCGCGTCGGCTGCTGCACGAGCCCCCACCACGCCACTGCGCCCACGAGAAGGGCGAGGGCGCCGAGACCCGCGAGGACGCGGCGCAGCGTGGAAGCGCTCATGAGGCGGGGGATGGGGTCCCGGCGGGGCCGCGGCAACGCGAGGAGGCGTCCTCGACGCCTCGCCCGCTCCCGGCGCGTCCCTCCTCCTCGCCCGTAGGCACGCGCTCAGAAGAGCGCCACGAGCTCCAAGCCGCCGCCGCCGGCCGTGAAGGTCGGCGTCACGCGGACCGGGGCGCTCGCGTAGTACTCCACGTACTTCTTCGGGACGGCGCCCAGGATGAGCATCGTGAGTCCGGCGAGCTGTACCAGCCCGTTGAACACCAAGAAGAAGGGGCGCGTGCCCGAGTCCCGGCCCATGTCTTCGAAGTTCGAGTCCAGGTTCGGGATGGCGAGAAAGGGGCCGAGAACGGGGACGAGCACGACCCCCTGCGGCTGTCGATCCTCGCTCCGCACGCCCTTGAGGAAGCTGTAGGTCAGCGCCGTCGACAGGTAGGGCACGGCGAACATGAGGCTGCCCGGGATGATCAGGCCCACCCGCACCCGGCGCGTGATCGTGGCGCCCACGGGGATGGCCATTCCCTCGACGTAGGGCTCGCGATGGCGGCGCAGGCGCGGCTGGTTCGGCTGCGTCGGCACCTGGTAGACGGGCTGCGAACCGGGCTGCGGCGCGTGCTCGACGACCACGACGCCGCCGGGCGGCGGAGGTGGCACCGGCTGGCCCTGACCCTGCTGAGCGTGGGCCGGCGTCGCCGCCATCCACACCACCACCACGCTGAGAAACGTATGCCGCATCGGACCTCCCGCCGCGTCGCTCCTGCAAATCTCGGCCCATCTCAAACCCGAAGAATTGCGGCGCTGCGGGGCGCACAGGTGTGACTCTCTCACGTCGGTGTCGACGCCCGGTCACGCATTCGCCGTCGCCGGACCCGCCACGTAGGATGCGCCGATGGCCAGCAAGCGCGGCCCGCGCCCCTCGCCCTACATCACACCGGAAGGCGAGCGCCGCTTCCGGGAAGAGCTCGCCTTCCTCTGGCAGGTCGAGCGGCCCCGGGTGACCCAGGGCGTCGCCGACGCCGCGGCCGAGGGCGATCGCTCGGAGAACGCCGAGTACATCTACGGAAAGAAGCGCCTCCGGGAGATCGACCGGCGCATCCGCTATCTCGAGAAGCGCCTCGACGAGCTCGAGGTCGTCGTCCGGGAAGGCGCCGCGGACGAGGAGCGGATCTTCTTCGGGGCCTGGGTTCGCCTGGAGGACGAGGACGGAACCGAGCGCGTCCATCGCATCGTCGGCGCCGACGAGACCGACATTGACGCCAGCTAAGTGAGCCAGGACGCGCCCCACGCGAAGGCGCTGCTCCGGCGCCGGGAGGGCGACGAGGTGGTGATCCGGACGCCGCGCGGCGAGCGCGTGGTCGAGGTGGTCGAGGTCGCCTACGCGCGCTTCTCGGATCTGCCGCCGCCGAAGGCGGATACGGCCGTGCGCCGCTGGGGCGGCTGACGCTCAGGCGAGGGGCTTCGGCGCCGGCTGCCGCTGGTGGGCGAGGGCGAGGCGAATGCCCGCGACGGCGAGCGCGAAGACCGCGACGCTCGCGAGCGCGTAGCCCCAGACCAGCGGCGTCACCACGCCGAGGGGCCGCTTCGCCAGCGCGAGCAGCGCCACGACGAGCGCGTTCCACCCGCCGAGCCAGAACGCCGTCCGCCTCGTGGCGCCTTCGTCGGGCCCGGGCCGCTCGAGCATCATCGAGGCGAGCCGGAAGCACTTCACGGCCGCGGACATGGAGAGTGCGGCGACGAGGATGGCCACGAGGCTCGTCCAGCCGTCGCCGACGAAGGGATGCTCCTGGGCCACGAGCACGGTGAGGATCACCGGCGCCAGCGTCGCCGGAAAGCCGACGGCGCCGAAGAGCGAGGTGAGCGCCGCGATGAGGCGCAGGGGCCAGCGCGGCGCCCCGCTTACCGGTCCGGCCAGGGGCCGCTCCTCCTCCAGCTCTCGGAGCCCCACGGCGTCCGCGAGGAGGAGGCCGACCAGGAGCACGAAGGCGAAGGCGAGAAGGACCGTCGACACAGGCGCCGGGACGCTAGCAAAGATCCGCCGATTGGCAGCGATCTCCGTGCGCCTCACCGGGGAGAAGGCCGTAGAGTCCCGGCGATGCGGGACCTCGACATCGTCGTCTATGGCGCCACGGGCTTCACCGGCCGGCTCGTCGCGGAGTACCTCGCCCGGCTCTCGGCGGAGCGACGGGCGGCGGGCGCGGCGCCGCTGCGCTGGGCTCTCGGCGGGAGGAACGAGGCGAAGCTCGCGGCCGTGCGCAGCGCACTCGGGACCCTCGACCCCGAGGCGCGGCGCCTCGAGCTCCTCGTGGCGAGCTCGGGCGACGACGCGGGCATGCGGCGCATCGCCGCCCGGACGCGCGTCCTGCTCACCACCGTCGGGCCCTACGCGCGCTACGGCCACGGGGTGGTCGCGGCCTGCGTGGCCGAGGGCGCCGACTACGTCGACATCACCGGCGAACCGGATTTCGTGAGCGCGATCCGCGAGCGTCACGGCGCCGAGGCCGAGGCCGCGGGCGCGCGCATCGTGAGCTGCTGCGGCTTCGACAGCGTGCCCCACGACCTCGGCGCCTGGTTCACGGCGCGCCAGCTCCCGAGCGACGCGCCGATGGTCATCGAAGGCTTCGTCGAGGCGAAGGGGCGCCCCTCCGGGGGCACCTGGCAGACGGCGACGGACGCGATGGGCGAGCTGCTCAAGAAGCCCAAGGGCGGGCGCCGTCCGCGCTCGGCGAGCGGCGAGCGGAAGGTGAAGCCGCTCGCGACGAAGGTGCGCTACGAGCCGCGGCTCAAGGCCTGGGTCGCGCCCTTTCCGAGCATCGACCCGGTCATCGTTTGCCGGAGCGCGAAGGCGCTCGCCGAATTCGGTCCCGACTTCCGCTACGGGCATTACCTCCGCCTCGGCACGCTCCCGAAGCTCGTGAAGGCCGGCGCCTTCGTCGGCGGTGTGTTCGCGCTGGCGCAGACCCCGCCGACGCGCCGTCTCCTCCAGCGCTTCAATCCGCCGGGGGAGGGTCCCGACGAGGCCATGCGCGCCCGCTCGTGGTTCGTCGTGACCTTCCTCGGCCGCGCCGGCGGCGACGAGGTGCGCTGCGAGGTGAGCGGCGGCGACCCGGGCTACGGCGAGACGTCGAAGATGATCGCCGAGGCCGCGCTCACCCTCGCAGAGGACCGCGATCGACTCCCGGGGCCCACGGGCGTGCTCACCCCCGCCGTGGCCCTCGGCGCGCCCTACCTCGAACGCCTCCAGCGCGCCGGCCTCCGCTTCGAGCTGACGGGCTGCCGCTGCACCTAGACCTGCCCGACAGAAATCGCACACGGATCACACTTGAGGTCTCCCGCACCGTGCCGTGCTTACCGAGGGTGGGTGCATGGAGGTGCGAGATGCCTAGGGCAGCGAGACCGATCCGCGTGAGCGACAGGCAGCGCGCAGTGCTTACGAAGTTGGCCAATGCGCGCGTCGAGTCCCGCGACCGAGTGTGCCGAGCTCAGATAAT
>JBCDGX010000661.1:0-3713 GCA_038750805.1 Myxococcota bacterium | reverse complement strand
CGAGCTCGCTCGCGTCGAGGCCGAAGCGCTGGCCGATCTCCTCGTGGCGCCCGTCGACGTCGAGCTTGTAGAAGCCCGGGATGCGCGACGTGCGCTCCTTCGAGGTGGCGGCAGGCATGACGCGCGAGTGGCGTTCCGTCATCGTCGTCATCGTCCGGCTCCGGCTTCCGCGCCGGCGCTGGTCGGCTTCTTCTTGAGGGGCGTAAGCTTCTGCGTGGCGAGGTACTCCTCCCACTTCCGGATCGTGAGGTCCTGGAAGACCTTCACGACCGGGTTGAGCTCGGCGAGGGGCGCGTCCCAGTGGGCCTCCCAGCCCTCCTGCTCGGCCTCGACGGCGTCACCGTCCTCCTGGAGGAGCGGCTTGACGATGACCTCGTTCGCGAGGCGCATGAAGCGGCCCATGAGCGGCTTCGGGATGTCCACGCCGAGGCCGGGCACCTGGAGCGCCTTGAAGCAGAAGAGGAAGAAGCTCCGCGTGGTGCGCTCGTCGATGGGCACCACGAAAAGCCAGTGCTTGATCTGATCGTCCGTGTTGGACCACTGGAACGGGTACTCGTACCCGAGCTTCATGTGGTTGGTGTCGATCTTCTTCCGGTTGACGAACTTGCCGCTGATCGGGCCCGTGCCGACCTTGGTGTCGTACTGGAGAAGGACGCTGTCGCCGACGACTTCGTAGCCGAGCAGCTCCGCATCCGTGAAGGGCCGGAAGCGCTTGTGCAGGTAGGCGTGGGTGAAGTCCGAGACGTTATCGATGATCATCGAGTGGTGCGCATTCCAGGTCACGTCGACCGGAACGCAGGTCCACTGATCGGGCCCGGGCTCGAGCACGGGGATCGTCGGCACGTCGCGCTCGCTGGCGCGCTCGGGGTCGCCCGGCCAGAACCAGACGAGGCCGTATTTCTCGCGCACTGGGACATGCGGCACCTTGAACTTCGGGAACTTGCGGCCGAAGAGGGTGTGCGGGATGTCGACGACCTTGCCGTCGCCGTCGTAGGTCCAGCCGTGGTAGGGGCACACGACGTTGCAGCCGTTTACGTGGCCCGTCGTGAGCTTGAGCTGGCGGTGCGCGCAGCGGTTCTCGATGGCGCGGGCCTTGCCGTCTTCACCCCGGAAAAGCGCGATGCTGCGCTTCCAGAAGGTGATCTCCTTCACCTCGCCCTTCTTGAGGGCGCCCGACTGCTCGGCCGGGTACCAGTAGTTGGGGTCGAGGCCGGCGGAGCGGACCTTCTGACGCGTGTTCTTCGCGTCTTCGAAGGCCGGCGGCGGCTTGGGCGTGCGCGTGTAGATGCGGCTCATGGCGTGCTCTTCAGTGCGTGAATCGCTCGTTCAGGCGTGAATGGCGGTGGCGGGGGCGGCCGTCGTGACGGCGCCGGGCTTCGCCGAGACGGCGGCCAGCGCATCGGCCGGCGGCGCCTTGGCGTCGGGGTTGGTGATGGCCCCGCGGCTGTGGTGGAAGGCGTAGGCCTCGGCGAAGGCCTTCTCGATGGAGCTGGGCCGGAAGCCGAGCTCGCCCCGGGCCTTGCTCGTGTCCGCGTGGCGCCGGAGCTTGAGGCGGCGGATGGCGCCGGGCGTGAGGAGCTGCGGCGCCTGCGGGCGGAAGCGCGTCATGAACGCGCTCATCGCCTCGGCGATGGGGAGCATGAGCTCGGGCTGGATGCGGAGCTTCGGCCGCGGCTGCCCCGTGAGCTCCTCGAAGATGTCGAAGATGTCGTCGAGGGTCATGAACTGCGTCGCGATGACGTACTTCTGACCGGCGCGACCCTTCTCGAGGGCCCGAACGTGGCCGTCGGCGATGTCCCGCGCGGCGACGAACTCGAAGCCGCCCGGCACGTAGGCGTTCAGCTCCCCGTTCGCGAAGCGGGCGAGCGTGCGGCCCATGCGCGAGGGGAAATAATCGTGGCCACCGACGACGGCGGTGCTGGTCAGGATCAGCGCGTCCTGGCCGTCGACCACCGCCTTCAAGACCTCCTGCTCCTGGAGGACCTTCGAGCGCTCATAGGGCATCGCGCGATGGAACGGGTAGAAGGCGAAGGTCTCGTCCGCCGGGATGCTCGGATCGTCGAGGTCGTAGCCCACGGCGCTGAAGGAGCTCGTGACGACGGTGCGCTCGACGCCGGCGGCGCGGGCCTCGCGGAGGAGGTGGCGCGTGCCGATGACGTTCGTCTCGTAGATCGTGCGCCGGTGCTCCGGCGTGCCGTCGATGGTCGAGACCATCGAGGCGACGTGCACGATGGCGCGGCAGTCCTGGAACGCCTGCCGCAGGGTCTCCGGCGCGCGGAGGTCGCCGATGGCACGCTCGACGGGCACGCCCGCCTGCTCGAGCACGCGCACGGACTCGTCGGTCTCACCGGAGCGAAGGAGCGCGCGCACGCGATGCCCGTCCGCGACGAGGCGGTGGAGCACGTTGGCGCCGACGTGGCCGGCAGCGCCGGTGACGAGAATGGGACGATCGTTCATGGGATTTCCTCGGCGGCTCAGTGGACCGTCGTGGCCGGGCGCGGGGCGCTCGCCGGCGTCTGCCAGAGCTGCGCGTAGCCCTCGCGAAGGGCGTCGTCGTCGCGGGCGTTCTTCACGCACTCGGCGATGAGCTGCTCGACCTCGGCGCGGCTGATCTTCACGGCCTGGCCGGCGGTGAACATCGCGTCGTTGCCGCGGGCGTGGATCAGCGTGCGCACCGCCATCCAGAGCGGGAGCAGGCAGAAGAGGCGCACGGCGACCTGGTCGTTCGGGATCGCGAGGGTGTACTCGAGGGCGCGGCGGAGCCGGTCCTCGGCGCGGTCGAAGATCGGCGCCACCGCCGCGTGGGCCGTGTCCCGCTTCGCCGGGTCCGTGAGGTCCCGGATGGGCAGGCCCTTCTCCTCCGTCGCGACGCGGGGGATGAAGCTGACGCTCCGCTCGCGGTCGTCGGTCACGTCCTTGAGGATGTTCGTGAGCTGGAGCCCGACGCCGAACGCCTCGGCGTCCTTGCGGAGCCCGAGCTCCATGGGGCCGCCCTCCTCGCCGAAGGCCTCGACGAAGAGGTCCGTGAGCATGTGCCCGACGGTGCCGGCGACGAAGTAGCAGTAGCGCTCGAGGTCCTCGACCGTGTGGAGCGCGGCGATGCCGTCGTGGCCGGCCGTGCGGTGGCTGTAGAGCTGCATGCCGCGGGTCATCTCGGCGACCCAGCGGAGCGTCTTGATCTGCATGCCGTCGGGCAGTGTGGCGAAGACCCGGAGCACCGTGCCCGTGTTGCGGGCGAGCTCCATCTCCGCAGGCACGCCGTCGACGTCGACGAAGCTCTGCGCGAAGGCGTTCACCGCGCTCTGCGTCGTGCGGTAGCTGTAGAGCGCCTCGAGCCAGAGCCCGTAGCGCTCGTCGCGCTCGGGGATCGTGAAGCCGTCGTGGTCCTCGATGGTGTCCGCGATGCGGCAGAGGAGGTAGCCGCACATCACGGCCGTTTGGAGCGGCTCCTCGAGCATCTGGATCGGCCGCGCGAAGGTCCGGCTGACGGCGAGGAGCGCGTCCTTGCAGTAGGTGAGGTCCGCCTCGGTGGGCTTGCCCGGCACGACCGCGGGAGCCCTCCGGCGGCCCTTCGGCGGCACGAGGCGCTGCGTGCGCAGGTCGCGGTAGAGGGCGAGCGCATCGCCGGCCTCCGGGCCGAGGAAGCTCGCGGCCTCGAGGGTCGAGAGGCCCCGCTCGGCGGCGTCGAAGAGCGCCACCTCGCTCGTGAAGAT
>JBCDGX010000660.1:0-3714 GCA_038750805.1 Myxococcota bacterium | reverse complement strand
TTGAGCGCCACCAGCATCGCGCGCGCCTCGGCGAGCGCGTTGCGCGTCGCGCCCTCACGCTCTTCGGCGAGCGCCAGGAGCCGCTCGCCGTCCTGGAGGCGCTCGCGGAGCGCCTGGACCTCCTTGGCGAGGCGCTCCGAGGCGTCGAGCTGCTCGCGCGCGTCAGCGAGCTCGCGCTCGAGCTCGGCCGCCCGCTCGGCCTGCACCTCCTGAGCGCCGGCCGCCTCGAGCGCCGCCGTGAGCTCCTGCTGGAGGATCGTGGCGCGCTTCTCCGCCGCGTCGCGCGCGTCGACAGCCTGCGAGGACGCCACCACGGCCTCGCGGAGGCGCGCGTTCTCGTCGCGCACCCGGTCCTGGCCGGCCTCGGCCGCGCGCGTGGCCTTCTCTTCGGCCGCGAGGTCGAGCTGGAGCCGGGTCACGAGCGCGTCTCGGGCGGCGAGCTGCGTTTGCGCGTCCGCGAGCTGCGCGGCGATTTCGTCGACGCCGCGTCCGGCGCTCCGCCGAAGGGCCGCCGAGGCCTCGGCGTCCGCCACACGGAGCCGCAGGCCGGCCCGCTCCCCGCGCAGCCCGGCGAGCTCGTCGCGCACACGGGCGAGCTCGGCGTCGAAGGGGCCCGGCGCCGCGCCCAGCGCAGCCGGGTCTGCTTGCACGAGCTCCGCGATGCGCCGCTCGAAGCCGAGGCGCTGCCCGGAGAGGCGCGTCTCCAGGGCGGCGAGCTGGGCGGTCAGGCGGAGGGTCTCGGCCCGCGCCCGGTCCCGGTCGAGCTCGGCGCTCTCGAGTTGCTCGCGCGCGGCGACGAGCTGACCCGAGAGGGCGCCGACGCGCTCCGCCAGGGCCTTCTCCGACGCCACGAGCTCGGCGAGTCGCGCCGGCGTCGGGGCCCCCTCCGCCGGTGCCGCGTGCCCGGCGAGCGTCGGGGCACCCCGGGCCTGGATCAGCGCTAGCTCGAGGGACTCGCGGGTCTCGGCGAGCTCGGCCTCGAGGCGTCGCTTGGCGTCGGCGGCGGCCGTGAGGTCGGCGCGCATCAGCGCGACACGAGCCTCGGCGATCTCCCGGAGCTCGGCCATCTCGGCCACGCGCGCGGAGAGGCCCCGGGCGCGACCGCTGCTTTCAGCGAGGGCGCGCTCCCGGGCGCTGGCGGCCTCCTCGAGCTCGGTGATGCGGGCCGCGAGCTCGTCGCTCCTGAACTCCGCCTCCGTGTGCGCCGCGGCGAGGTCGAGCACCCCCTCTCCCCGCACGCCACCGCGGCGGCCGCGGCGGTGCTCCTCGAGCTCCTCGGCGAGATCGCGCACCAGCAGGCCGAGCCGCGCCTCCTCCGCTTCGAGCATGCGGACCCGCGCGCCCCGCTCTCGGAGCCGCGCCTCGAGCGCCCGCTGCTCGACCTCGGCATCGTCGCCCGGCGCGGAGACGTCGGCCTCCCGCTGCTGGAGCGAGGCACGCGCCTCCCGGAGCTCGGTCTCCGTACCGACCAGACGGCGCTGGAGCTGCTCGAGGCGGCTCTCGGCGCGGGCCAACGCATCCCGGAGCGCGCCTTCGGCGCTCGGGGCGATGGCGGGCGTGCCCGCACGCGCCCCCTCGACGAGGGCGTAGGTGGGCAGGCTCGGGAGCGCCTCCATCGAGGCGAAGGCCAGGAAGCGCCGGACCGGCGCGCCCCGACCCTCGGCGAGCGACCCGTCGACGAGCACCTCGTCCACGCTCTTGGCGTCGAGGTCGGCAAAGGCGTCGCCGGCGAAGCCCGCTTGGCCGAAGGGACGCACGTGCTCGAACACGGCGGCCACGGGACCGAGGAGCGCGTCGTAGCCCTCCCCCTCGGACCCGGCGGGCATGCCGGCCACGAGCAGCCCATCGTCCAGGATGCGCGCGAAGTCCTCGAGGCGGCCTTCGACGTCGTCGAGCTCCGCCAGGTTGGGCACCACGACCAGCTCGTAGCGGCCTCGATCGAAGCCCAGCCGACCGGGCCGGTAGGGGCTCACGGCGAGGCCGTCACGCCGCCGGCGCGTCCCGCCGTGCGTGTCGAGCACGCGCAGGCCCGCCGCCGCGCGCGCGAGGCGTTCGGGGCCCGGGCCGGCGGCGCCGACCCAGAGGATCTCACGGCCGGCCACGTGCGGCTCGAGGAGTGCCGCGAGCACGTGGTCGGCGCGGTCGCGCTGTTCGCTGCTGGAGGGCATCGGGCGGGGGAGCGAGCATGCCCGCTCTGGCCGGTCGCTTATAGACGGGCCGTTTCCTCAGGGTCAACGCGCGCTTGCCTCGCGCGCCGCGCCAATTGTCGTCAAGGTCCCCGCATGGCCTCGTCGCCCGGGATCCCCTCGGCCACCACGTCGGCCGGGAGCATTCGTCGCGCCCTGGCGCGGCTTCGGCGCCGGGCGGGGGGATTGCTCGCGCTCCGAGCGACGGCGCTGGCCTTCGGGGCGGGCACGACGGCCTTCGCGGTGGTGAGCGCCTTCGCGGAGCCCACCATCGAGGAAGGGCGCGCCGCGCTCTTCTGGGGCCTCGTGGTGCTCGCCGCGCTGGCCGGCGCCGCCCTCGGGATCCGTCCGCTCGCGCGCCTTCGCGGGACCGGGGTGGCGCGCCTCCTCGCGGGCCGGGAAGGCCTCGCCTCGGCGACGCGCTCCGCCCTAGAGCTGGCCACGGCGCCTCCCACGGGTGCGGCGCCGGGCCTCGTCGCGGCCCACGCGCGCGCCGTCGAGCGACGGGTGGCCGCGATCCCGCCGGCGGAGGTCGCGCCCCTCTCGCAGCTCCGAGAGCCCGGAACGCTCGGCGGCCTGGCCGCGACCGTTCTCGCGGCCCTCGTCCTGAGCGGCTCGGACCGGGCGTCGGCGGGGGCCTTCGCGATGCTCCATCCCGGCGCCCGGGACGCCCGCGGGGTCTCCGTCGCCGACCTCGTCGCCGAGCTTCGCTACGAGCTGGTCTTCCCGGCCTATATGTACCGCGAGCCGGAGACCCGGGAGGACGAGGGCGTCCTCCGCGCTCCCTTCGGCACCACCGTGGTCGTCGCGATGCGGCCGCGCTTTCCCGTCGCTGCCGCGACCCTCGGGGCCCCCGGCCAGGACGTCCGGCTCGTCCCGACGAGCGACGAGGGCGGGGACGGCTTTCTCCGCGGTCGCTTCGTCGTCCGCGAGCCCGGGCGCCTGCTCGTGCGCGTGACCGACGCCGAGGGCCGGAGGCTTCGCGATGCCCGCGCCCGATCCGTCGAGGGGGAGGCGGACGCGCCCCCGGAGGTCTCGCTCCTCGCCCCCGAAGAGGACGTGGTCGCCGAGCTCGGGGAGCCCGTCCGCCTCCGCTTCACGGCGGAGGACGCCATCGGGCTCACGGGGCTCCAGCTCGTCGTGCGCACCGCCGAGGGCGAGCTCTACCGGCGCGTGCTCGAGGACTTCGAGCCGGGCCCGGCGGCCCCCACGATGCACGAGGGCGTCGGCCGGACGAGCGGGGCCGAGGTGGGGGCGCGCCCCGGCGACCGCCTCGAGCTCTGGGTCGAGGCGCGGGACGGGGACGTGGTGCACGGGCCGAACGTGGGCCGCTCGGGCACGCGGGTCCTGACCATCGCGAGCGACGCGACGCGACGCGCGGAGGCCCTGGTCCAGCTCGAGGAGGCCCGAAACCTCGGCCTCGACGCCCTCGCCGACCGCCTCGAGGCCCCGGTCCCGAACGCCGCGGCCGCCGCGCGCGAACGCCAGGCGGAGGTGCGAGCCAGCGCTTCGGCCTACGCCGGGACGC
>JBCDGX010000659.1:0-3716 GCA_038750805.1 Myxococcota bacterium | reverse complement strand
GGGTTCGCGCAACGCGCTTGGCGCTCGGCGCCGCGATATTGGCCTTGAGCCTCTCGGGGGTGCTGGTCTTGGCATCCTCGCCGTCCTCCGTAGGGATACCTTCGAACGCGCCGCCTGAGACCGTCGCTGGCGAGCAGCCCTCCGGCGCCGTCGAGGTGCCCGAGCTCGTCGAGGAGCCCGCGGCGCGTCGACCGTCGGCCATGTCGGTGCCCGCCGAGTGGGCCACGCCGGCGGCGCTCTCGCCCGGCCCTGCGCCGCTCGGTTCGGCTCCAGCGCCCGTCATGGACCTCATGGTGCGCTCGGACGTCCCGCTTGCATCGCTCTCCGTCGATGGGGCGCAGCACTCCGTCGAGCCCGGCGCGACCGAGGTGTCGCTTCGGGTGGCGGCAGACGCCCACGAACTGACCGGCCGGAGCGTCGATGGCCGTCGAGCCCGCGCCGGCATCACGAACGGTCGTGCGGACCTTCGCTTCCCGTCCGCGTCGACCAGGGCGGCCCGCTCCCGTCCGGCGCCGCCTTCTCGGCGCCCAGCGCGCCCGGCCCAGGCCGCCGAGCTTGCGGGGAATCCCTATGCTCCGTGACGCCCGAATCCTGTCGTGCAGGTTGTGGTGCGTTCTCGGTCCGTGGCTGGCCGCGCTCGTCCCTGCGAGCGGCGTGGCGCAAGACGTCCAGGAGGAGGCCAGCCGGCTCTTCCGGGCGGCATCGGCGGCGCACGCCCAAGGCGATTACGCCGCAGCAGCGCGGACCTTCGAGGCAGCCCACGACCTCGTTCCCTCGGGGGCGACGCTCTTCAACGCCGGTGTGAGTTGGGACGAAGCGGGCGATGGACACCGCGCGGCGGACGCCTTCGTGCGTGCGCTTCGCACCGGCGAGCTCACGGAGGCCCAGCGCGACCGCGCGATCGAGGGTATCGAACGCACGGCCGGGGACACCGCGGTCGTCGAGGTTCTCGGCGCTGGGCGGGCCCGCGTCGCCGGCCGCGCCGAGCGGGCGACGCCCAGTACGTTCGTGCTCGCGCCCGGAAGCTACGAACTCGAGCTCTGGGACGCGGGGGGTACGCTGTCGCGTCACACACTGCGCGTGGCTGCAGGCGATCGCGCCGTGGTCGAGGTGCCGGCCGCCGTCGCTGCGAGCCCGGGCGAGCCGACTCTCACCGACGAAGGGCCCGCGGAGCCCCGGATAGCGCCGCCCGTCGCCGCGGCAGCACCGGTAATAGACGGGGAAGCCTCGCGGACGTCATCCTCATGGAGCGCGGGCTGGACGCTCATGAGCTTCGGCCTCGCCACCGTAGGTGTGGCCGCGGTGACGGGAGCGGCTGCCGTGCGGGCGGAGCGCGACTACCTCGACTCGTTTCGCGTCGACGTCGACGCCCGCGATCAAGCGCGCCGATGGCAGCGCTTCACCAACGCCGCAGTCGGGGTCGCCGCCGCCGCGGCCCTCACGGGTTTCGTGCTCGTGCTCGTGGGACGTCGCGAAGACGGTTCCGGTCCCGATGTCCGGCTTGGCGTGGGGCCAACGAGCATTCGTGCGGAGACGCGATGGTGAGCGGTCGCCTCGCGGTCGTCGTCGCGCTCGTTGGAGGCTGCGTGCTCGACCTGCCGCCACCGCTCGAGCCTGACGGTTGCGACGGACCTCCCGTGCCCTGCGGGACGCGGTGCATCCCACCGGAGGATGTCTGCGCGCCCACCGACTTCGCAGGTCGCTACTCGGTGACCGTGCGCTCCGGCACGAACGCCTGCGAGCTCGAGGGCTGGATGGAGGGAAGCGTCGTGGACGCGCCGGTCTCGGTGACGCAGGACGGCACCGACCTCAGCCTGCGCGTCGAGGGCATCGCCGGTTTCCTGCTCGCCCTCGACTTCTTCGCAGAGCCGGTCTTCGTCGGTACGGTGGAGGGCGACACCTTCGAGGCCCGCTCGGCGACGACGCGCCAGCTCACCGAAGGGGGCTGCGCCTGGCGCAACGCCCCGAGCATTCGGGCAGAAGCCACGGGGGAGAACACGGTCGAGGGCGTGCTCGAGTACCGCATCGAGGCGAACGGCCATCCCGACTGTCCCCCGTTCTTCGACGAGTGCGTCTCTACCCAGAGCCTCGTCGCGAGCCGTCCGCCACCGGTCCCCTGAGAGTGTGCCCTCGTGGATCGCGGCGCAGGCGCGGTGCGTCCCGAGCGATCGCGGCGTCCGGGGCTGCGCGTGGCGATCGCTCGCGAAAAACCGACCGTGACCCCTTGGCGCGGCCGTTGCTCTACCGGGCGCCATGACATGCATGTGGCCTCGCCGCGGCCTCGGGGCGCGCTCCCTCTCGACTCTCGCCATCGTTGGCGCGCTGATCGGCGCGTGCGGAACGAACGGCCATGGGTCGACACGCGCCGACGCGGGCTCGGGCGCGGGCGATCCGAGCGACTCCGGCCCCTTGGATGCGCGTAGCGACGCGGGTGACGACTCCGGGGGCGAACGCGATTTGGGCCTGCCCGGTCCCCGCGCCCCGGAGGGAGATCGCGCGCCCGACTTCCCGCGGCTCGGCTACGGCGCGGACTGCGACGACGTGCCGGAGGAGCCGGTGGCGATCGCGGTCAAGCCCGTCGAGGTGCCGGCGATCGGGCCGCCGGTGCCGCCCTTTCCCTACTTCGAGGATCGCCGCGAGGTCATCACGGAGGCGCGGCGCCTGTCCTGCGCGCTCGAGGCCTACGTCAAGCGCTGGCTCGACGGCGAGGTGCCGGCGGAGCTTCCTGAAGCGCTCCTGCCGGATGGCCGTGATCGCGACCTCGGGACCTATCGCCTCGTCCGTGCGGAGGAGATCCGCGCCGAGGATCAATGGTCCGTGCGGAATGCGGGGGCCGTGGACCTCGAAGGCCTCTTTGGCTCCTTTCAGGATCCCTACGCGACCTACATCGTCGCCCCCTCGCTCTACGCGCCCTTCGGGAGCCGCGTCGTGCTCGAGGGCGAGTTCCCCCACGCGCGTTTCTTCGACGTGCAGGTGACCCCCTCGTTCCTCCCGGAGGCCCATCGCTACGACGGGGCGGTTGGGGTCGGCGAGATTCCCCTCGTCGACGTCGACATCGAGCCCCTTCCCGGGCACACGAACCCCTATCGGGTCGGCGCCGACCGCACGGCCGAGGCGCGTGGCTACCGCGTCGAGTTCGACCTGGCCATGGGCGACCCGACGGCCCTCGAGCCGGCGTTCACCCCGCCGGACTATCGCGCTCCCGGCAACCGCCGCATCGGCGGGGCGATCCTCTTCCAGGGCCCCTTCGGCGACATCGAATCGGCGTGGAGCCATGGCCGCGGCATGTGGGACGGGGGCTCGCTCTGGATCCGCTACTACGCCCCCGACGATGACGCGGGTCCGCTCGGTGGCGTGCCCCTGCCGAAGATGCACTACGTGCTCCCCGACGGGCGCCCGTACTTCATCCAGGTGGACGCGGAAGCCTTCGACGCGCGCGTGAACAAGGCCAAGCCCGCGCGGCCCACCCTTCCGGAAAACCCCGGGCCCTCGCTTGGCGGCGACGTCGGCTGGGCCTCGCAGATGGGCATCTACCGGCCGGTCATCTCGGGTTTCGCCATCGGCTACACCGAGGGCCTCGCGAGCCTCGGGGTCGATCCCGGGGACCTCGGCCTCGACTTCAGCCCCGCGTTCGTCCGGGCGCTCGACCGCGGCGTCGCCGGCCGCGGCGAGCGCGTCGCGGCGCCGGGCAACTACGAGCCCTCGGCGACGTCGGC
>JBCDGX010000658.1:0-3750 GCA_038750805.1 Myxococcota bacterium | reverse complement strand
GCCGCCGCGTAGGCCACGCGCGGGTCGGCGCTCAGGAGCGCGTCCGCCAAGAGATCGGCCCCGGCGCCGAGCTCCCCGAGCCCGCGGGCGGCCGCGAGGCGCACCTCCGGGTCCGGGTCCGCCACGTGCGCCGGGAGCCGCTCCGCGGCCACGTCGGGCGCGTGGGCCACCAGCCCGACGAGCGCGAGGAGGCGCATCTCCGGTCGCGGGTCGTCCACGAGGGGAACGAGCGCGGCCGCCGGATCCGCCGCGAGGGCTGCCAAGGCGCGGACCGCGGCCTGGCGCACGTCTGCGTGCTCGTCGTCGAGATGCGCCTCGGCCGCCGCGACGGCCTCCGGATCGCCGAGGTCGGCGAGGGCGTCGAGGGTCGCCGCGCGGACGGGACCGAGCGCGTCCCCGAGGAGCGCCTCGAGCGCCGCCCGCGCATCCGACCGCCGGTCCTCCGGCGCCTCGCCGAGCACGCGCGCCGCGGCGAGGCGAAAGCGCGGATCCTCCGCGCGCGCGTCCCTCAATGCCGCCTCGAAGGTCGGCCGAAGCGGCGTGAGGAGCATGCGCGCTCAGCTCACCCGCGTGCCCGGCGGCACCTCGCCGGCCACCTCGACCACGGAGAGGCCCGCGTCGCCGCTCGCCGCGAGGACCATGCCCTGGGACTCGCGCCCCATGATCTTCCGCGGCGCCAGGTTGGTCACCACGACGACGCGCTTCCCGACGATGCTCTCGGCGTCGTAGTGGGGCCGGATCCCGCTGAGGATCTGCCGGGGCTCCGCCTCGCCCAGGTCGACCTGAAGCTGGAGGAGCTTGTCGCTCTTCGCCACGGCCTCGGCCTCGCGGACGAGGCCCACGGCGAGCTCGACCTTGAGGAAATCGTCGAAAGCGATGACGCCCTCGGGGAGCGGCGCCTTCTTCCTGCTGGCCTTCTTCTTCGGCGGCTCCTCGGCCGTGGCGGGGCGCCCCTCCGCGTCGAGGCCGAAGGAGGCGAGGATCTTCGCCTCCTCCTTGGAGTCGATGCGCGGGAAGAGGGCCTTGTCCGGTGCGGTCGCGCCGCCCGCCGGGAGCTCGCCCCAGGTGGCGGGCCAGGCGTCCCGGGCCTCTTCGGGCGCCAGCGGCACAAGCCCCAGCTGCTTCCGGAGCCCGGCGCTCTTCGAGGGCATGAAGGGGGCGATCATCACGCTCAGCCAGCGGAGGGCCTCGAGCACGGTGTAGGCGACGGTGCCGAGGCGCTCGGTCTCGCCATTCTTCGCGAGGGCCCAGGGCGCCGTCTGGTCGACGTAGCGGTTCGCCGCCGCGACGAGCTCGAAGATGGTGTCGAGGGCCCGGTAGGGCGCGACGCCGTCGAGGTGCGCGGCCGCTTCCTTCGCCACGCGCTCGGCCGTCGCGCGGAGCGCCTCGTCGACCTCTTCGCTCGGCCCCGGCGCCGGCACGGTGCCGCCGAGGTTCTTCTTCACGATGCTCGCGATCATCCGGTTCAGGAGGTTCCCGAGGCCGTTCGCGAGCTCGCCGTTGTAGCGGGCGATGAGGTTCTTGTGGCTGAAGTCGCCGTCCTGGCCGAAGGCCACCTCGCGCATGAGGTAGTAGCGGACCACGTCCGGCCCGAAGGCGTCGACGAGCGGCCCCGGCGGGATGAAGTTCCCGTAGCGCTTGCTCATCTTCTGGCCGTTGATGGTCAGCCAGCCGTGCGCCCAGATCTGCGTCGGCAGGGGCAGGCCCGCGCTCATGAGAAAGGCGGGCCAGTAGATCGCGTGGAAGCGGAGGATGTCCTTGCCGACGATGTGGATCTTCGTCGTCTCCTCGTTCCAGAAGGTGTCGTAGAGCGGCGCGTCCTCGCCCTCGCGCGTCGGGCCGCCGAGCGCCGAGACGTAGTTGGTGAGGGCGTCGAGCCAGACGTAGGCGACGTGCTCCGCGTCGCCGGGGATCGGGATGCCCCAGGTGAAGCTCGTGCGGCTCACGCTCAGGTCGCGGAGGCCCTGCTTCACGAAGCTCTTCACCTCGTTGAAACGCCCTTCGGGCTGCACGAAGGTCGGGTGCTCTTCGTAGAACGCGAGGAGCTTCTCGGCGTAGGCGCCGAGCTTGAAGAAGTAGCTCGGCTCGCTGACGCGCTGGACGCTCTTCTTCGTGACCTCGTCGAGCTCCTCGTATTCCTTCTCGGTGATGAAGGCCTCGTCGGCGACCGAGTACCAGCCTTCGTAGGCGCCGAGGTAGACGTCCCCGGCCGCCTTCATCCGCTCCCAGATCTCCGCGACGCGCTCCTTGTGCCGCGGCTCCGTCGTCCGGATGTAGTCGTCGAAGGAGCAGTCGAGACGCTCGAAGGCCTCGCGGAAGGGCGGGCTCATGCGGTCGACGAAGGCCTGCGGCGCCTCACCGAGCTCCGTCGCCTTCTTCTCGATCTTCTGCCCGTGCTCGTCGTTCCCCGTCAGGAAGCGCACGGGCCGGCCGCGCACGCGCTGGTAGCGCGCGAGCACGTCGGCCGCGACCGTCGAGTAGGCGTGGCCGACGTGGGGTTTGTCGTTGACGTAGTAGATGGGCGTCGTGACGTAGAAGGGCGTCTTCATCCTGGGTCTCGTCCTCGCCGCGGAGGGCGCAGCCTAGTACGTGTGGCCGTCCGCGCGAGGCGCTCCGCCTTTACAACGCCGGCGCCGCCGTGCCACCCGTGCCTCGTGAGCTCCGCGGACGACGTCGCGTTTCTTTGGCCGACGCCGCTGCTTCGGCGCCGCCTCCCCGAGGCCGAGGCCGTCAACGCGAAGCTCGAGGACACCTTCCGGCGCTTTCGCGACAAGCGCCTCGCGGGCGCCGCGCCCGGTCCCGTCTTCGCGTCGCCGGACGACCTCCTCCAGCGCTTCCAGAAGCCAGCGCTGAAGACGCTCTTTTCCTTCGTGAGCGACGCGCTCTTCGATCTCTGCCGGGCGGCCAACCGCCGGGCCTGGGAGGGGCTCGAGAGCCAGGAGCTGCGCGTCGCCATCGCCGGGGCCTGGTTCCAGATGCAGAACGGCTACGGGAGCCACGGCATCCACACGCACGGGAACTGCAGCTGGTCCGGCGTCTACTACGTGGCCTGCGACGACGAGGCGGCGCGCGTCGCGCATCCGACGCTCGGCGCGCGCAACGGGGTCACGCGCTTTCACGGCCCGCGCTTCGAGCGCCTCGCCGGGGCGCATCAGGACGTCGGGAACCTCTACCTGCAGGACCACGCGCTCGACGTGGCGCCGGAGCCGGGGCTGCTCGTGCTCTTCCCGAGCTGGTTGCCGCACGAGGTGCTGCCCTACGAGGGCGCCCGGGACCGCATCGTCGTGAGCTTCAACGCCGTCCTCGAGGGCTCCGTACGCGGCGCGAACGTCGGCTACGGGTTCTGAGGACGTTTCCGGCCCGCGACGGGGAGCGGTCGAACGCGTTTCACTCGTGCTAGCGTCACCGCGATGTTGCTTCGACGCGTTCTCTTTCCCGCGCTGGCCGTTTTCGCCCTGGCGGCCTGCGGCGACGACGACATGGCCGACGGAACCGACGGCTTCCCGGACATGGGGCTCGACGGCGGCGCCGAGTCGGCGTGCGGGGCCGTGGTCCCCGACGCCGTCGCGAGCGCCGCGTCGCCGTCGGCGCAGGGACCATCGTCCTCCGCGTAGCAGCGCGCGATGCCGGCCCCGTACGCGGCGACGCAGGTGCGCACGGCGTCGGGGACCACGGCCCCGCACGCCGACTCGGCGCCGCCGTCGAGCCCCATGTCCGGGAAGCCGTCGGTTCCGTCGGCCATGTCGTCGT
>JBCDGX010000657.1:0-3750 GCA_038750805.1 Myxococcota bacterium | reverse complement strand
TCGGCCTCGGCGCCCCGGGGAGAGGTCCGAGGAGGACCGTCGCGTACGCGGATGGTGCCGAGCTGGTCGATACGCTCGGGCGGCCGCATGCGCTCTCGGGTCGGCCCGTCGACGTCGCGACGTGGTCCACCCCGGACGGAGAAACCTGGGTGGCGGGCACCGCCCTGCTCCTCGGCGATCCCGAGGGACTGGCCATCGAGGTCTTCGCGCCGGACGGCCGCTCGCTCCGAAGAGGCGTGCTGGACGTCGCGGCGTCGGCCCGCTTTGCTCCGGGAAACGTCCAGGCTCTGGTCGACCGCGTCCGCGGGGACGTCGTCTTCTTCGACCGCGAGCTTCGTGAAGTGCGGCGGCTCGCCCTGCCCCCCGAGGCCGCGCCCGACGTCGTCGTGGCCACCGGCCCGTCGCGCGTCAGCGCTCGGGTGGGCGAGACCGTGTGGTGGAGCACGCGCGCGGGCCTCGAGCGCGTCGGCGTGTTTCCGGAGCTCAGGCAGCTGGCGGCCGGACCGAGCACCTTCCTCCTCTTCGCCGAGTCCTATGCCGTCCTCTCCCCCGAGGGGGAAGCGCCCACGCGCGCGCCCCTCCCTCTGTCCGCGCCGCTGACGGGCGAGGCGCTCCTGGTGTCGTTTCACCTCGTCACCACCGCCGGCCTGTCGTTTCCTGCATCCTCGACGGAAGCCCCAGCGTTCCGTGGTCCGGGGCTCGACGACATGGTCGAGGTTCACGGCGGACCCCTCGTCGACGCCGACGCCTCGGCGCGCGCCTACGCCGTCCGGCGCGCCGACGGCCTGGTGGACATCATGGAGTGGGGCGCCGGGCTGGTCGTCGGCCCCTGACGGGTCCGGCCTTGACTTCGAGCGCGCTCGAAGCGCTACCCCCGTCTCCATGACGGACGCGGGCCTCTCCATCGCCGAAGCCGCATCACGCGCGAAGCTCAGCGCGCACACGCTTCGCTATTACGAGCGAGCCGGGCTGATCCGGGACGTGCCGCGGGACGCCTCCGGGCGCCGCCGCTACGGCGAGCAGGACGTCGCCTGGGTGGAGTTTCTAAGGCGCCTCCGGGCGACCGGCATGCCCATCCGGGAGATGCGCCGCTACGCCGAGCTCGTGTGGGAGGGCGACGCCACCTACGCCGAGCGCGGCGCGCTCCTCGTGGCCCATCGCGAGCGGGTCCGCGCCCGTCTGGCCGAGCTCGAAGACTGCCTCGGCGTCCTCGACTTCAAGATCGACCTCTATCGAAAAGGCTCCCTGAAATGACCCCCCTTCTTCCCCGCGTGCTCGGTCCGAACGGGCCCACCGTCAGCGGCCAGGCCCTCGGCTGCATGGGCATGAGCGAGTTCTACGGAACGGCCGACGAAGGCGAGGCCCTCCGCACCATCCACCGCGCCCTCGAGCTCGGCGTGTCCTTCCTCGACACCGCCGACATGTACGGCCCCTTCACCAACGAAGAGCTCGTCGGCCGCGCCATCGCGGACCGACGCGACCAGGCCTTCATCGCCACGAAGTTCGCCATCCAGCGCGGGGAGGACGGGAGCTGGCAGGGCATCAGCGGCCGCCCCGAGTACGTGAAGCAGAGCTGCGAGGCGTCGCTCCGGCGCCTCGGCGTCGACACCATCGACCTCTATTACCAGCACCGCGTGGACCCCTCCGTGCCCATCGAGGACACGGTCGGCGCCATGAAGGCGCTCGTGGAGGAAGGGAAGGTCCGCTACCTCGGCCTGAGCGAGGCCGGCGCCGAGACCCTCCAGCGCGCCTTCGCCGTGCACCCGATCCACGCGCTCCAGAGCGAGTGGTCGATCTGGAGCCGGGACATCGAGGACGGCATCGTCCCGAAGGCCCGCGAGCTCGGCGTCTCCCTCGTCGCCTACTCGCCCCTCGGGCGCGGCTTCCTCACGGGCAAGTACAAGAGCCTCGACGCCTTCGAGGAGGGCGATTACCGGCGCAACAACCCGCGCTTCCGGGCCATGGAGAAGAACCTCCAGATCGTCGCGGAGGTCGAGGCCATCGCGGCGGAGCGCGGCGCGACGGCGGGCCAGATCGCCCTCGCCTGGGTGCACGCGAAGGGCGATTTCGCCATCCCCCTCGCGGGCACCAAGCGCGTGAAGTACCTCGAAGAGAACGCGGGAGCGGTGGAGATCGCGCTCACCGAAGCCGAGGTCACGCGCCTCGACGCGCTCCACGCGCAGGTCGAGGGCACGCGCTACGAGGACATGAGCATGGTCGGTCGCTGAGGCGAAGCGTCGGGCTCAGGCGTAGGCGTAGGTGCCACGAATCGGGTAGTCGTTGGCCGGGTTCCGGATCCACGCGAGGCCGCTGACGAGCTTGTCGAGCTGCGGCCGGACGAAGGGGTTGTTCGAGAGATCGACGACCTGGACGCGCCGGTCGCCGTTCACCACGAAGAGCGCCGGCTCGGCGAAGGGGTGGTCCGTCTCCTTCTCGCTCCGCGGGTGCGAGATGTAGGCGCCGAGCGACTTCATCTGCTCGATGCTCAGCCCGTAGAAGAGCGGGAAGCTCACGTTCAGCCGTTCGGTGTGCTCGGCAAGCTGCTCCTTGCTGTCACCGCTCACGGCGACGAGGTCGATGCCGAGCTCCGCGCGGCGGGGCCGGAACTGCTCGAGCTCCCCGAGGTAGCGCGTGCAAAGCGGGCAATGCCGGCCGCGGTACACCACGACCATGGTCCAGTCGTGGCCGCCCGTGGGCACACCGAGGTCGCGCGTGGTGCCGTCGAGGGTCCTGGCCTCGAGAGCGGGGAAGAGGGTTCCGGCTTCGATCTTCGGCGTGTGCGTCGTGCTCATGATGGCTCTCCTGCGAGCGTTCGACGCCCAGACGCACGGGGGGCGCCGGGCGTTTCCTGCGAGCCGCGAGGGCGCTCTCGGGTAGCGCCCGGCGCCCGCCGGCGACTCCCCGAGGTGCCCGCGCGCGCCCACCCCGACGCCGGTTTGAGCGACGCCGATGTCGCTGAGCTCCACGCGGCGCTCGTGGAGCGAAGGCGCGCGCTGGCGCGGGCGATCGCCGAGGCCGAGGCCGGGCGAAGCGCCACCATGGGCTGCGCCAAACGCATCGACGACCGCGCCGCGGACCGCTCGGAGCGCCTCCGGGCGGCTCAGGTCGGCGAGCGTCACGCGCGCGAGCTCGCGGCGGTGGACGCGGCGCTCGCGCGGCTCGAGGGCGGCACCTACGGCCTCTCCGCCGAGAGCGGGGAGCCCATCGGCGCGAGCCGGCTGAGGGCCCTTCCCTGGGCGGTGCGCCGGGCCGACGAGAGCTGACGTCACGCGAGCAGCATCAGGTCGCCGAGCTCGTGGGCGAGATAGCCCTGCCTCGCCGCCGCTGCGTGCGCCCGGCCGAGTACGGCCGGCGAAGCGAAGGCGCCGAGCAGCGCGTAGTGGCTCTCGCCCGGGGCGTGGATGCCGGTGAGGATCCCGCCCGCCACCTCGAGCCTCGTGGCCGGGCCGATGCGTTGCCGCGCGATCCCCGCGCCGGCGCGCCCCCCGCTCGCCTCGAGCGCGCGCACGACCGTCGTGCCCGCGGCGACGATGCGCCCTCCCCGCTGCCGCGCAGCACCGATCGCCGCGGCCGTCGCGTCGGGCACCTCGTAGCGCTCGGGAAAGGGAAGGAGCGCGTCGAGGGCGCGATCCCCCGTGGCGCTGAGCCCTGCGGCATGCGTGAGGAAGGCGAGGCCGACGCCCCGCGCCTCGAGCTCACGGAGGAGCGGCCAGGCCAGGGGGCGCCCCGTGGAGGGCATCTCCACGGACC
>JBCDGX010000656.1:0-3754 GCA_038750805.1 Myxococcota bacterium | reverse complement strand
GCTGCCGGAGACGTCGCCGTCCTCGAGCGCGAAGTGACCACCCGCGATCAGGCTGCCGTCGTCGTCCCGGGCCAGGCTGTTCACCATGAAGAAGGGCCGCAGCGAGCGGGCCTCCCAGCTTCCGCCCACGAGACACGCGACCGACGCGGTGTCGACGGTGCCGACGGAGGTGAAGAGGCCGCCCACGCAAAGCGCCGTCCCGTCGGAGAGCACGCTCTCGATGCTCCCGTCGAAGACGTCGGGGTGGACCCGGGCGAAGCCCCCGCCGTCCCAGCGCGCGATGTTCGAGGCGCGCACGCCGCCGATCTCGTCGAAGAAGCCCGCGACGAGGAGCGCGCCGCTCACGTCCGGCTCGAGCACGCCCGCGCCCGCGGGCAGCGTGGCGAGCTCCGTCCAGGCCGCGCCATCGAAGGCGCTGAGCACGCGCGGCGACTCGCCCGTGAAGGGATCGAAGGGACCCTGCCAGAGCGCGTGGAGCTGCCCCGCACCGTCCACCGCGAGGTCGACCACGAAGCCGGGGAGCCCCTCCCCGAGCGGGCGGAAGCGCATGCCGTCCCAGGCGACGACGTTGGCCACCTCGATCCCGCCCGCCCCGCGGAGCTCACCGCCGATGGCCACGTCGCCGGACGGGAGCGCCGCCAGCGCCTCCACCGGACCGACGACCCCCGGCAGCGTGAAGCCATCGCTCCAGGAGCCGCCGCTCGCGTCGGACGGCGGGGCGATGGGCGTGCAGACCGGCGTCGACATGCCGGCATCCGGCGCCACGCCCTGGTCCTCCATGCCGAGGTCCATGCCCGCGTCCAGCGGCGGCATGTCGAGGCCGGCGTCGAGGAGGCCGAGGTCGCTCACGCCCCCGTCCGGATCCGCCATCCCGGCGTCCCCGGTGCCGTCCATGCGTGAAGAGCCCCCCGAGCAGGCGGCGACCAAAAGGCATACCGCACCACCCAACCACACCCTGATGAAGGGTCGATTCCCAACCACGAGTCACCTCTCTGTCGAACGTGCCACCTTCACGCTGGCAGAGAAGATCGGTATTGGCGAACGTGATGGGCGGTTTTCGAGCGCTCAGAACCGGAACCCCGAGAAGCCACTTTGACTCGCAAAAGCAGACCTTCTCGGAGTACCCTATGCCGGATTCGCACCCCACATGGGCGCGATGGGATGAGGGTTATTGCATGGGTCCCGCAGGTCGATCGCGCATCTTCCCGTTGAAGCGCGCGCGCGACGCCCACGAGTTGGTCGATGGATTACGAGAGACTCGCGAGTGAGTTCCTTCGCGCCCTGCGTGGGCGCCGGTCGCAGACCAGCTTCAATCGCCGCCTCGGAAAGCGGAGCAACGTCGCCTACCGCTGGGAGGCTGGCCTCCGCTTTCCTTCCGCTGCGGAGGCCATGCACGTGGCCGCGCGCATGGGTCACGACCCCGTGGCAGCCCTCGAGCGCTTCTTCGCCATCCACCTGCCGGGGCGGGCGCTGGAAGGCCCACCGGACGACCCGGCCGTCGCCGCCGGCATGCTCGCCGCGCTGCGCGGGGACCTCACGCTCGCGGAGCTCGCCGAGCGCTGCGGCCGGAGCCGCCACGCGGTCGCGCGCTGGTTGAGCGGGGAGACGCGCGTGCGGCTTCCGGACTTCTTCCGGGTCCTTCAGGAGGGGAGCCACAGCCTGCTGACCTTCCTCGCGTGCTTCGTCTCGCCGGCGACGCTGCCGAGCGCGCGGGAAGAGTGGGAGCGGGTCCAGGCCATCGGGGACGAGCTCCGGGACACGCCGGAGGCGCTGCTCGTGTTCGTGGCGCTCGGGCTCGCCGGCTACCGGGAGCTCAGCCGCCACGAGCCCGGGTACCTTGCCTCGCACCTCGGGCTCTCGCTGGAGCAGGAGGAGACGGCGCTCGCGGTCCTGAAGCGGGCCCGGGTGATCCGCTGGAACGGGCGCCGCTGGGTCCTCGACCGCACCGAGGAGCTCGACACGCGGCGCTACCCGGACATGGTCGTCCCGCTCAAGCGCTACTTCGCCGAGCTGGCCCTCGAGCGCCTCGCGCACACGGAGGCGAACCGCTTCACCTGGGTGCTCCTGGGCCTCGACGACGAGGGGCTGCGCGAGCTCCGCGAGGCCCAGCGCGCCTTCCACGACCGCGTCCGGGCGCTCGGCGCGCGGGACCGCCGCGTGGAGCAGATCGCCCTGGTGAACCTGCAGGCGGTGCCCCTGCGCATCGGCTGAGACGCGGCGGCCGTCGCGATGCGCGCGATCCGCATCGCTTGTTCCCCGCGGCGCGGCGCGAGAGGGTAGCGCCGTGCTGGACGGTCGTTGGTTCTACGTCGCTCTTCTCGCCCTCGGTTTCGGCTGCGGCGATGATGCTCCCGCGGTCATGGATGGCGGCGGCGTCGCGCCCGACGCGGGCTCCGGCGGCCCGGATGCTTCCGTCGAAGCGCCCCGCATCCCCTGGCTGGCGGAGGGCACGCCACCCATCGACCTGCCCTGGCTCGACGCCGGAGCGCCGCCCATCGACTGGACGTGTCCCACGGGCTGGCGGGAGGCGAGCTTCGAGGGAGCGCAGGCCTGCGAGCCCTTCGCCGGGGAGGAGCCCGATCGCTGCGCCGCCGGCGAAGCACAGCTCCCGGGAAGCGCCGGCTGCGCGCCCATCGGACGCGCGTGCGGCGACGGACGCTTCCCCGCGACCGACGACGTGCCCGCCGAAACGCCGATCGTCTACGTGGACGCCGCGGCGACCGGCGACGGCGAGGGGTCCCGAGAGGACCCTGCTCGGACGCTCGCCGACGGCCTCGACCTCGCGACCTCGGGCACCCTCGTGGTGCTCGGAGCCGGGAGCTACGCGGTGGACCGTGCGTGGCCGGACGGCGTCTCGCTCCGCGGGCTCTGCGCCTCCCGCACGGACGTGGTCGCCGAGGGCGCGCGGGACGCGGTGCTCGGCCTCGGCGCAGGCACCGGCGTGCGCGCGATCGAGGACGTGACGATCGTCTCGGCGGGATCCCCGGCCCTTCGCGTGAGCGGCGCCGGCGCGCGCGTCGAGCTTCGCGGCCTCGCCCTGCGGAGCAGCGGCACGCTCCCGGCGGCGCTGCGCGTGCAGGACGGGGCCGAGGTGCTCGTCGACGGCCTCGTGGCCGCCCACGTCGCGGCCGGAAGCGCGGATGCCTTCGGGATCGCCGTCGAGGGGGGCGCGAGCCTCGAGGGCCAGCGCGTCTCCCTGGATGGCTTCGCCGGGATCGGCCTCTCCGTCGCCGGCGCCGGGAGCGCCGCGTCGCTGACCCGCGGGATCATCCGACGCACCGCGGAACGCAGCCCGGCGTCCGCCCTCGGCTCCGGCGCGCAGGCCCGCGAGGGGGCGACCCTCGTGCTCCGGGAGGTGGCCCTCCTGGGCAACGTGGAGACGGGCATCGCCGCTTCGGGCGCGGGCACGACGGCGACGCTCGAGGACCTCGTGGTCCGCGGGACCCAGGGGACCGAGGGCTTCTACAGCGCCGGCATCGGCATCCTCCTCGGCGCGCAGGCCACGGCGGCGCGGGTGCTCGTCGCGGGCAACACGGACACCGGCATCGCGACCGACAGCGCGGCGGCCTCCCTGACGCTCCGCGACGCGGTCGTCACCGGCACGCAGGCGCGCGACGGGACGTCCAGCGCGGGGCTCTTCGCCCTGCGGACGGCCACGCTCGACCTCGAGCGGGTGGCCGCGATTCGGAACGCGACCAACGCCATCGCCGCCACCGAGGGCGGGAACGTGACGGCGAGGGACGTCGTGGCCGGT
>JBCDGX010000655.1:0-3754 GCA_038750805.1 Myxococcota bacterium | reverse complement strand
CGGACGCACGACGCCCTCCTCGGCCGGCGGGTTCACCACCGGCTCCGTGTCCGCGAGGGCGCTCTCGAGCGCGTCCGGCTCGACGCGCGCCACGGGCGCTTCGGCCGCCGGCGCCGCGCCCCCCCGAGCGCAGCCCAGGAGCGCCGCGAGCAGCGCCGCTCTCAGCAGCGCGTCCAATCGAACTTCGGCCGGTCGGGCTTGCCGTATTTGGTGAGCGCGCCGTCGGGGCCGACGGCGTTCGGGCGCTGGAAGATCCAGTTCTGCCAGGCGCTCAGCCGCGCGAAGATCTTCGAGGCGACGGTCTCCGGCCCGGGGAAACGGAGCGAGGCCTCCATGCCCGTGAGCGCGTCCGGCGAGAGGCTCGCGCGCTCCTCGAGGGCGATGCGCACGTCGTCCTCCCAATCGATGTCGTCGGCGATGACCGTCACCAGCCCGAGCTCGTCCGCCGCACGCGCCGGCAGGGGCGCCTCGGTCTCGAGCGCGCGAGCGAGCCCCGGCGCGTCCCCGTAGAAGAGCGTCTCGAGGCGGCTCAGCCCGGTCACCGTCGGGTGCCGCCCGCGGTTCGCCTCGCCGAGCTGAAGCGCCACGGCCTCGTCGTCGTCCTCGAGCATGTAGGAGCGGTCCGCCGCGAGCAGGAGCTCGAGGAGCACGCCCGCAAAGCAGCTCTGCTCGTCGACGAGGGCGAAGAAGCTCCGGCTCGTCAGGTCCAGGCGGCGGAGCACGCGCGACTGGAGGAGGCGCGTCTCCCGCGCGAGCCAGTGGTCCGCCTGCGCGCCGAGGGCCGCGTCGTGGGCGAGCACCTTCGCCGCGTCCCCGCGCGCCTGGAGCACCACGAGCCCCACGTCCATGTGGTTCAGGCGGAGGCGGAGGAGCGCGTCGTCGAGCTCGAGGAAGGCCCGGAGCGCCCAGGTGTCGGCCCCGGCCGCCTGCCGGTCCGCGCCGGTGGCCGGGGGGTCGCCTGCGGGCGCGTGCACCGTGAGCTCGGCCCGCCGCGCGTCGGCGTGCACGGCCAGCTCCACGTGCCGGTAGTGGTAGGTGTCGCCCTCGCGCTCGGGCCCGAGCGGCGGGAGCACGATGCCCGGACCCGCGCTTCCGCCCTTGGCCGCCGTGCCCTCGGCGGCGAGGCGCTCCGCGTGGGCGCTCCGCGCGTCCTCGAAGCGGCTCCGCGTCGCCAGGTGGTCGATGAGCTTCCAGGCCTTCGCGCGGTCGCCACGAATGCCCTCGGAGGTCGTGCAGAAGACGTCCGCTCGGTCCCGGCGCACGCGCCGCTTGTCGACGAGGCGCGTAAGGCCGCCGGTGCCCGGGAGCACGGCGAGGAGCGGCACCTCCGGGAGGCTCACGGCGCTGCTGCCGTCGTCCACGAGGAGGATCTCGTCGCAGGCGAGGGCCAGCTCGTAGCCGCCGCCGGCGCAGACGCCGTTGCATGCGGCGAGGCTCCGGAGCCCGCTCTGCTCGGAGGCCTCCTCGAGCTCGAGGCGCGTCTCGTTGGTGAACTTGCAGAAGTTCACCTTGAAGGCGTGCCCGGAGCCCGAGAGCATCGGGATGTTCGCCCCGGCGCAGAAGACCTTGTCGAGGCTGCTGCCCACGACGACGCAGCCGACCTCCGGGTGCTCGAAGCGCAGCCGGCGGATCGCGTCGGCCAGCTCGATGTCGACGCCGAGGTCGTAGCTGTTCAGCTTGAGCTCGTAGCCATCCCGGAGGCCGCCCTTCGGGTCCACGGACATGGTCAGCGTGGCGACGGTCCCGTCGACGCTCAGCGCCCAGTGGCGGTAGCGATCCGGGTGGGTTTCGAAGGCGATCTCCGACGCGCGTTCCATCGCTGGACCATACAACCCACCCCTCCGCGGGTGGGTGTGGGATCGCAGCACGACCCGTCCCTGAACGGGGCCGCGGGCTGAAAAGCGGCCGATCGGTGCCAAATTCGGAGAGAACGACCTTTCACCGAATAACGTTCGGCCCGTGTGCGCCCGCACGTGACGGCCGTCACGAGAACCACCCTGTTTACCTCACGCTCGTGAGGCGCCGCACGGCCAGAGCTGAGCCGCGAACTTACCGTCAAGACACAGGAGCGAATTTTTAGAATGTCCTTGACCGATTCCATCCCCAACAACGTCGACCTCGGTCAAGATCGCAAGCTGCTTCGCGCCCTGGAGAGGTGGCAGCCGAACTTCCTCTCGTGGTGGCGGGACATGGGCCCCGAGGGCTTCCAGGAGGACCAGATCTGGCTTCGCACCGCGATCAGCGTGCACGCCGACGGCTGGGCCCATTACGACTACGTGAAGATGCCGGACTATCGCTGGGGCATCTTCCTCGAGCCCCAGCGCGGCGACCGGCGCATCGGCTTCGGCGATGCCGCGAGTGAGCAGGTCTGGGATGAGGTGCCCGGCGAGTACCGCGGCATGCTCCGGCGGATCATCGTGACCCAGGCGGACACGGAGCCGGCCAGCGTCGAGCAGCAGCGCATGCTCGGGAAGACGGCGCCGAGCCTCTACGACCTGCGGAACCTCTTCCAGGTGAACGTCGAGGAGGGCCGGCACCTCTGGGCCATGGTCCACCTGCTCCACCAGTACTTCGGGCGGGACGGCCGCGAGGAGGCCGAAGCGCTCCTCGAGCGCCGGAGCGGCGACCAGGACAAGCCGCGCATCCTGACCACGTTCAACGAGACCACCGACGATTGGCTCTCGTTCTTCATGTTCACGATGTTCACGGACCGGGACGGCAAGTATCAGCTCTCGGCTCTGAGCGAGTCGGGCTTCGACCCCCTCGCGCGCGCGACGCGCTTCATGCTGACGGAGGAGGCCTTCCACCTCAGCGTCGGCGAGAACGGCGTGGGGCGCGTGGTGCAGCGGGGCGCCGAGGCGGCCCTCGCGGACCCGAACGGCGACGCGCGCGCCCTCGGCGCCGTCGATCTGCCGACCATCCAGAAGTACATCAACTTCTGGTTCTCGAGCGCCGTCGAGCTCTTCGGTGGCGAGGTCAGCTCGAACGCTGCGGACTACTTCGCGACGGGCCTGAAGGGCCGGCACCACGAGCAGAAGAAGTACGAGGACCACGCGGCGCTCCGCGACGTCTACCAGATGCCGGTCATCACGGACGGGCGCCTCTCGACGCAGGAGGTCCCGCTCCGGAACGCCATGAACGAGGTGCTCCGGGACGAATACGTGCGCGATTGCGAGCGGGCCTGCCGGCGCTGGAACCAGATCATCCAGCGCTCCGGGCTCACCGGCATCGAGCTGACGATCCCCTCCCGGCGCTTCAACCGGACCATCGGCCAGTACTCCGAGCACGCCTTCTCGCCCGCGGGCGAGCTGATGAGCCGCGAGGCCTTCGAGGCGAAGCGCGCCGAGTGGCTGCCGACCCCCGAGGACCGCGCCTACATCCAGTCGCTGATGGTCCCCTGCTACGAGCCCGGCGCGTTCGCGCGCTGGATTGCCCCGCCCCGTAAGGGCGTGAAAGGCAGGCCCGTGGACTTCGAGTACGCCAAGCTCACCGCACGCCACTGAATTTCAGGCCGAGGGGCGGCACCGAAGGGGGGCCGGCGCCCGCGCCGCCTGAAAGACCCAGCCCCTTGTGCCGGGGCGCCGAAAGCGTCACACCTTCGGACGCGCCGGCGCCTCGGTCGGCGCGCGCCTCGCCGTGAAGCGGATCATCGGAATCGACCTCGGGACGACCAACTGCTGCGTGGCAGCGGTGTTGGATGGTCAGCCGCGGGTCTTCCGCAACCGCCAGGGCTACGCGACCACCCCCTCCGTCG
>JBCDGX010000654.1:0-3754 GCA_038750805.1 Myxococcota bacterium | reverse complement strand
TGCGCGCGGCGCCGCCCTCGCGCGTCCGGGCGATCACCAGGGCGCCCTGAAGCGACGTCAAAAAGAGCGTCGCCAGCCGCGCCGGGTCCGCCCCCTCCGGGAGCTCGCCCCGCGACCGCCCGCGCGTGAGCGTGGCCTTCAGCCAGCCTTCGCTCCGCGTCATGTACCGCCCCACGGGCCCGGCGAGGTTGGCAGGCACCGCGTCGAGGTCCGACGCGAGCGACCCGCAGAGGCAGAGCGCGTCCCGCTGCCGCGTCCCTTCGTAGACGGCGATGAAGCCCTCCAGGCGGGCCTGGGTCGAGGCCCCCTCGTCGAGCTCGGCGAGGCGCTCCTCGAGACCCTCGATGTAGCGCTCGACGAGCGCCTCCCCGAGGTCGGCCTTGCTGGGGAAGTGGTAGTGCACGCTCGCGGTCTTGATGCCCACGCTCGCGGCCAGGTCCTTGAAGCTGAAGGCGTTGAAGCCCCGGGTCTCCACCAGCCGGTGCGCGACGTCGAGGAGCTGGGTTCGCGTGTCCACGGGCTCTGCCTACCTATGCATAGGTGATCCGTCAAGGGGCGAGGCTCCCGAGGGGTGGGAACGGCGTGAGACAAGTTCCAGGGGCGCCCGCCGTACCGTCGTCCGTATGGGGTTCCACCGCGTTTCCGCCTTCGCCCTCGTGCTCGCCGCCGCACCGGCGCTGGCCCAGCCCGCCGCTCCGAACGTGAGCGTCGCCGAGGACAGCCGCGCTCGCCGTGGCGTCGATCGCTGCCTCGAGCGCGTCGGCCAGGTCCCGGCGGCCCCGAACCCGGATCGTGCCGTCGACATCGCCGAGGGCGCGGAGCGCTTCTGCACGGGGCTCTCCCGGCGCGATCCGGCCGTCGACGAAGCGGCGCTCGTCGCCTACCAGCAGGCCATGCTCGCCTGGGCCCAGGAGCAGAAGGCCGCGGCGGCCGGGGACCGGGAGCTCGCCTACGCCCTCGACCGGGACTTCCGGCAGGTCGCCTACGTGCGCATCAGCCCGAACTGGATCGGGCCCGGGGACACGGCGCGCATCGAGCGGGAGACGCAGGCGGCGCTCACGACCTCCCGCGCCCTCGCCGGCCGCATCGCCGCCAGCGGCGTCGAGCCGCCCACGCTCGCTTCCTTCCGTAGCACCACGCTCGCCGAGGCGGCGCAGGTGCCGCGCGCGCTCGCGGACATGGACGCGAGCCTCGAGCGGAACGTCCCCGTCGACGCGATCATGGGGGGCGCGCTCGTCCTCCAGGCCAAGTGGCAGGTGGCGGCCATGTTCCTTGCCGACGAGCCCTCCGTGCGCGAGGCCAACGCCGCCATCGAGCGCTGGCTCGGCGCGCTCGCGGCCCGTGGAGGGGCCGCCGCCGTGCGCCAGGAGGCCGTAGAAGCGCGCGCGGCCCAGGTCCGGATGCCGGCCGCGCAAGCGCAGGACGCCGGCCTCGAGGCCACCATGCGCCGCACCTTCGAGTCGCAGGGCTGGAACGAGCCCGTGCAGGCGCTCCGCATCACGAGCGGCTGGGCCGAGGAGCGGAACGTCGCCGGGCAGGTCACGGGCCGCCGGCGGGATGCGGCCATCGCCGTGCGCCTCGGGGACGGGAGCTGTCGCCTCTACGACTTCACCTTCTTCGCGCCCCGCTCGGGGAGTAGCTGGGGACCGCTCCGCCGGAGCAGCCACGCCTCGCGCCCCATGGCCTGCGAGAACGTGCCCCGCTGACGCTCAGGCGCCCACGCCGCGCTCGCGAAGAATCTCCCCCGCGCCGGTGACCGTCGCCATGAGGTAGCGCGCCTCGAGCGTGCGGCGCTCGTCCTCGCTCAGGTCGCCGCCGCGCCCGTGCATCACCGCCTGGAGCGTGATCGCCGCCGCCACGGACACGTTCAGGCTCTCGACGAAGCCGCGCATCGGCACCGCGTAGGTCCCGTCCGCGAGAGCGCGGGCGGCGGGGCTCGGCCCCTTCCGCTCGTTGCCGAAGAGGATCGCCACCTTCGGCTTCCGGGCGAGCTCGGCGGGGTGCACCTCGCCCTCCATGCTCGCCACGAAGACCTCGTAGCCGGCGCCCTTCAGCCCCCCGAGGCAGCTCTCGACGTCTTCGTGGCGCGCGAGATCGAGCCAACGATC
This sequence comes from Myxococcota bacterium, assembly GCA_038750805.1. GTDB lineage: Bacteria > Myxococcota_A > Polyangia > Polyangiales > Houyiibacteriaceae > CALCTH01. The sequence continues at coordinate 1,646 of JBCDGX010000654.1, read as the reverse complement.
GGTGCCCCGCGACACCTTCCGCGCCGCCAGGAACTCTTCCACTCCCGGCACGACGTGCACGCGCTGGATGCCGAAGGCGTCGCAGCTTCGGAGCACGGCGGAGGCGTTGTGGGGGTCGTGGAAGGCCTCGAGCACGGGCTGCACCGCGTAGCTACGCGCGGCGACGACGGCCTGGATGCGTGCCCAGCGCGCCTCGGTCACGTGCGGCACGAGCGCCTCGATGACCCCCGCCGCCGGCGCCTCGAGGGCCGGCGGTCCGCCGTAGGGCACGGGGTAGGTATCCGGGTCGCTCCGGCGCACCGCGAGGGCTTAGCAGCCCGCCGCGCCCCGGCTACTCCGCCGGCGCGGGAAGCGCCGCGGCGGCCTCGAGGAGGGCGGTGCGCAGCGCGGCGGCGGAGTCCCAGCGGTCCTCGGCCCGCTCCGCGAGCGCACGCAGGACCACGCGCTCGAGGTCCCGGCCGATCTCGGGACGGAGGCGCGTCGGGGGCAGCGGATGACCCCGGAGGATCGTCGCCAGGAGCGCCGCGAAGTTGTGCGCGCGGAAGGGCAGCTCGCCCGTGAGCGTCTCGTAGAGCACGACGCCGGCGGCCCAGAGGTCCACCCGCGGGTCCGAGCTCGCCTCCCCCCGCGCCTGCTCCGGCGAGAGGTAATAAGGCGTCCCCACCACCGCGCCGGCGCGCGTGAGCGTGGCCGAGTCGTCGGCGCCGAGGTGCTTCGCGACGCCGAAGTCGAGGAGCTTCACCTGCCCCGTGCGGCTGAGGAAGACGTTGTCCGGCTTCAGATCGCGATGGACGACCTCTTGCGCGTGCGCCGCCGCCAGCGCCGAGAGCACGCGCGCCATGATCTCGCAGGCCTCGGCCACGGGGAGCGCGTGCTGCCGCTGGATGCGCGCGAAGAGGGTCTCCCCCTCGAGGAGCTCCATGACGAGGAAGGGGCGCCCGTCCTCGAGCGCGCCCGTCCCGAAGACCTGCACGATGTTCGGATGCCCCAGGCGGCCGAGGGCCCGCGCCTCGCGCTCGAAGCGCCGCCAGGCCGCGCTCCCCGCGTCATGCGCCTCGAGGAGCACTTTGATGGCCACGGGGCGCCCCTCGGCCACGTCGTGGCCGCGATAGACGGCGCCCATGCCGCCGCGGCCGAGCATCGCGTCGACCCGATAGGTCCCGGCGAGCACGGCCCCGACGACGCTCATGATCGCTCAGCCCGAGAGCCGGATGCCGATGACGAGCGTGCCGCCGTCGTGCGCCTGTCCGACCACGAAGAAGGGGTCCCCGGGGCTCGCGACGACCTGCAGCAGGGGCAGGTAGTCCGGGCGGCTCGGTCGCTTGATGGACACCTGCACCCGGTAGCGGCCGTCGGGCATCACCCGCTCGAGGCGGATGCGGAGCGTGCGCCCGTTCGGGAGCTCGATGTCCTGGTTCTGCGCGGCGCGGAGCGTGACCCGGCGCTGCTGGAGGAGCTCCATGCTCCGGAAGCTGTCGAAGGGAGGGCGGCGAAGCGCGGCCATATCGCCGAGGCGCGCGTCGATGGTGCCCGGCTCCTCCTTCGCGAGGACCACGAAGACCTCACCGCGCACGGGGTTCGATTGGGCCACGGCCGGCGTCGCCAACGCGGCGACGAACACGGCGGCCGCGAGGGCACGCATCATT
>JBCDGX010000653.1:0-3758 GCA_038750805.1 Myxococcota bacterium | reverse complement strand
GCGGGAGCGCTCCATGGTGCCGCGGGAGCGCTCCATGGTGGGTAGCGAGCGCTCCGTGATGGGTGGCGAGCGCTGCATGTAGGCCTGCGAGCGCTCCTTGTATCTGCGGAGGGCTCCTCGCCGCGAAGGGGCGCGCCCGTCGAGGCGCCGCTTCACCCGGCGTGCGCGAAGGCGTGGGAGGCGGCGACGAGGCGCTTCACGATCTCGAGCTCGGCGTCGTCCCGCGGGCCATAGACCATCACCACGTTGCGCGGGACGATGCCGCGGGCCGCCAGGGGATGGGGCTCGGCCCAACCGTGCGCGATGGCCTCGTCGAGGATGTCCTCCGGGAGGTTCAGGTGAAGGCTCCCGTCGCTCGCCGGGTGCAGGTGGCAGAACTCGCGGCCGATCATGAAGGCGTTCGCCGGCCCGGCCGCGCAGGACTCGTGCAGCCACATGGCCCGCGCGCCGGGGACCGAGATCTGCGAGGGGATCTCCCGCACGCACGCCAGCCCGAACATGAAGGCCGCGACCTGCTGCTGGAGCGCCTCGGGCGCGTTCTGGTCGAGCTGCGTGTGCGGGTTCGTGTCCGTGGTCCGCGGCCGGGGTCCGGCGCGATGGGGAAGCGATTCGGTCGGCATGACGACACCTTCGGGGCGAGGAACGGAGGGATGGGCGCGGGCGCGCTCGCCCTCCGCATGGCAGCCGAGCGCGACGACGCCCGCCAGCGCGACGACGCCCCACAGGGGCACACGAAGGGAGGACCGAGCACCCACGACGGGAACGTAGGTCGAGCCCGCTGCTGCGCGATGCGTTGCAATGCACCAGCCGTTGATGCGATATCGCATCAATCGACCTCGACGCGCTCCGCCTCTTCGTGACCGTCGCGACGCGCCGCTCCTTCAGCGGCGCGGCGAGCGAGCATGGCCTGCACCGCTCGGCGGTCAGCCGGCGTATCGCGGCGCTCGAGCAGGCCCTCGGCGCCGAGCTCCTCATCCGGACGACGCGCCGGGTGGAGCCGACCACCGCCGGTCGCCGGCTCCTCGAGGAGGTGGCGCCGCTCCTGACCGCGGTCGAACGCGCCGTCGGCCGGCTCCCGGAGGCCGCCGACGCACCGGCGGGCACGCTCCGGCTCTCGGCGCCGCGCGACGTCGGGAGCTGGCTCCTCCCACCGGTGCTGGGCGCGTTGGCGGCCGCGCACCCGGCCATCCGCCCCGCCGTCGAGCTCTCGAACCGCCAGGTGGACATCGAGGGCGAAGGCTTCGACGCGGCGCTTCGGATCACCCGCGACCGTCTCGCCGGGTCGGGGCTGAGGGCCCGGCGCATCGGGACGATTCGCGTGCGCGTCTACGCATCGCCGGGCTACGTGGCGCGGCGCGGGGCCCCTTCACGTTGTGAGGAGCTCGAGGGGCACACGGTGGTCGGCCTGCGCGGCGTCGTCCCGAAGGCCCTCGGTGAGGCGGCGGCCCTGGTCTCGGCCGGCGACATGCTGCTCGCGGCGGAGCTGGCGAAGGAGGGCGTGGGCGTCGCCTTCCTCCCGCGCTTCGTCGCGGCGGACGCGGTCCGCGCGGGCCAGCTCGTGCGTCTCATGGGGGACGACGAGCTCGTCGCCGCGGGCCTCCACCTCGTCTTCCCGAACCTGAGCCGCCTCCCCGCGAAGTCCGTAGCCTTCCGCGAGGCCGTGCTCCGCTTCATGGCCGAACACCCGCTGGATTGAGCGCCGGCCCACGCACGCCCGCTACTCCGCCCCGCCCGCCGGGCCGCTGTCGTGGGGCAGGCTCCCGCGCGGGGAGCGGAGGTACACGAAGGGGGTCTGGGCGAGGAGGTTCGAGACGCGGCTCATGTAGATGTCCGCGCTCTTCTCGATCTACCGGGCGAGGTGCGACTTGTCGTTGCCCGCGCGCATGACCAGGCCCCAGCGCGCGTTCATGAGCTGGCTCGCCTCGCGGGCGAGCGGGGCGATGCCCTCGTCGAGCTTCACGAGCTCGTTCCGAAGCTCCTGGAAACGCGCCTCGAGGGCGTCCTCGCTCTCCTCCACCGGCGGGCCATAGCCGCGGCGCTTCCGCTGGAGCGCCAGCCGCACGTTCGAGGCGTCGTGCTCGAGGCGCGCCTTTCGCTCCATGCGCTCGGAGAGCGCCTGCTGCTTCGCCTTGAAGCTCTCGAGCGCGCGGATGTCGTCCTCGAGCTCGCGCAGCACGAGCGCCGTCCGCCAGCGGTGCATGCGCTTCGAGACGTTCACGTCGCTGAAGATGTGGTCACCCACGTAGAGGAGCTGCGGGCCCGTGATGCCGAAGAGCTCCTCGAGGAGCCAGGCGTGCCCCCCGAGGTACGCCCGCCCCCGCTCGAGCTTGCCGACGACGGGGCGAAGGAGCCCCTCGTCCTCGTCCACGATCTCGAAGATCGGGTTCTTCGCGTTGAAGAAGTCCGGCTTCCGCGCCGCGACGATCACCACGTCGAAGAGGCTCCGCCAGCCCGCCCCATCGAGGTAGCGGTCGAAGGCGTAGCCCATCATCGCCTTCGTGTAGAACCACTCGCTGTTCGTGATCAGCGCGACCTTCTTGCCGGCGTGCCTCAGATCCTGGAGCGCAAGCGGCAGGTCCGGGTCGAGCTCCACGAAGCGGTCCGGGTCCGCCATGATCTCGCGCTTAAGCTCCCCCGCCGTGTGCACGTCGTCGATGGCCTTCCGCACCACCGCGTACACGTCCCGGTAGCTCATGGGCCCCTCGCTGTCCGGGAGCGCGCCGACGTCCAGGAGATCGACGCATTGCGCGTAGAGGTGCGCCTCGCTCAGCCCGAAGAGCGTGTTCAAAAAACGCCAGCGCGGCTCGCTCAGGTCCACCAGCTCGCGCGCGTAGATGTCGCGGTAGGTCTCGAAGCTCAGGGGCGACGTGCCGTGCAGCGCCTTCTTGATGAAGCCGAAGCGGTTCGCCTTCACGATGTTGCCGAGCTCGAGGTCGAGGATGAGCCCGAGCTGCGCGAAATGCGGATCGAGCTGGAAGCCCTGCACGGGCCAGCCCCGGTCGCGGAGCAGGCGCTTCGCGTGCTCGTAGGCGTGCCGCTCCCACGCCTCCGTCCGGTAGTGGATGAGCGTGTAGTCCATGTCGAAGCCCACGACCTGGATCGACCGGAGGTTCAGCGTGCGGTTGCAGTAGATGCGCCGCGGGGGCGCCGGAAGCTCGGGGAGGCTCACGGCGCGAGTATCTACGGGCCGGGGCCGCCACGCACGGGGCGGAGGACCAAGGTCGGCCCCACCTCGGCGACGCCGAGACCGTGGGCGTTGGCCAAGGCGACGAGCGCGTCACGCGGGTCGACATTCCGAAGCCGGAGCGTCACGCGCGCGGGCGGCACGTCCGTGAGCACGACGTCGAGGCCCGCGGCGTCGGCGAGGAAGCGGAGGGCCTCGCCGAGGGGGGCGGCGTCGAAGGCCACGTCGATGCGGCAGCGGGAGCGGCCGGGGCGTCCCTGACCGGCGGGGTCGCCTTGCCCGTTTCCGATTCCGTCTCCGTTCCCGACTCCGTCTCCGGCTCCGTATCCGTACCCGTGTCCGGCTCCGAAGGCGCCTCCGGCGTCCTCACCGCCCTCCCCCGCCGGCTGCCGGCGCTCCCACGCGGCGAGCGCGCTGCCGTCGAGCCCTCCGGTCTCCGAACGCGTCGCGGCCCCCCGCCCCCAAGCGCCAGCGGGCGCGAGGAAAGCGAACGGGGGCGGGCGGGCCGCGCGCCCCCCCTCCCCACAGAACAGGAACAGCGCGCTGGCTAGGCGCCGGGGGGGGTGGTTCGGGG
>JBCDGX010000652.1:0-3766 GCA_038750805.1 Myxococcota bacterium | reverse complement strand
TCGCGCGGCCGCCTCGGCGAGGACGCGCTCGGCCTCGACGCCGGCTCCGGCCGCGTCCAGGTGCGCGGCGATGGCGAGGCCCTCGATGGCGTGTGGGGCGGCGGGCCCTTTGCCGAGCCGCGCCGCGCGGCGGACGAGGAGGCGCTTCGCCCGGCTGGCCACGGCCGGGTCGGCGAGCCGTAGCGCGAGGAGGGCGAGGCCCCGCTCACGACGGCGCCGCCGCGCCGCGACGAGCGTGAGCGCCACCGAGCCAACGAAGCCGACGGTCCCGGCCACGGGCCCGATGGCCACGCCGCGCACGAGGCCGCTGACCACGAAGGCCACGAAGGCCGCTCCGAGCGCCGCCCGGACGCCGACGGGCCCGAGAAAGCCGAGAGGCACGCGCCAGACGAGGGCCCGGAGCACCGGCGCCAGGAGGCCCGCGGCGAGCGCCGAGAGCAGCGCCTCGCGCATCTTCAGCGGTCTCCCGCTGCTTCGGCGCGCCGCGCCCGGAGCTCGGCGTGGGCCGCGAGGCGCGCGACGCGGGCCGCGTGAAGCTCGGCCAGCCGACCGGCCGCGGCCGGGTCGAAGACCTCGGGATGCGCCTCCGCGAAGCGGACCAGCGCGTCCAGGGCGGCCTGCGCCGCCTCGCGCGGGCCCGAGCGCAGCCGGAGGCGCACCTCACCGAGGAGCGCACGGCCCTCGAGCTGGAGCTGTGCCAGCCCCCGGGCCTTGGTCCGGCACTCGGCGTAGGCGGCGGAGGCGCCGGGCACGTCGCCGGAGCCGCGCAGCGCATCGCCGAGGGCGCAATGCGCTTCGGGGCGCGTGGCGTCGAGGGTCACCGCGTCGCGGAGCACGACCTCGGCCCCGGCGAAGTCGCGCGCCTGAAGGCGCACGCTCGCCGTCGCCAGCCGCGCCTCGTAGCCCTCGGCGTCCCGGCCGTCCTGGGCGAGCGCACTCGCGGCGACGAAGAGCATCGGGAGAGCGAGGGGCGTCGCGCGCATCACGCGGAGCCTAGCGCGCGACGCATCCAGCGGTGGGGGATGCGCGCATCCTCGAAGGGCTCGCCGAAGGTCTCGTAGCCGAGCCTCGCGTAGAAGGGCACGGCGCTCAGCTGGGCCCCGAGCACGACCTCCCCATGGCCGGCATCGCGCGCCGCAGCGTGGAGCGCCTCCATGAGCGCCGCGCCCGTGCCCCGGCCGCGCTCCCCGGAGAGGACCGCCACGCGCTCGGCCTTGGCGACGCCCTCGTCCGTGACGCGGAGCCGCGCCGTGCCCACTGGCGTCTCGCCGCGGTAGGCGACGAAGTGCGTGCAGACCGGGTCGAGGCCGTCGATCTCCTCGCGCTCGGTGACGCCCTGCTCCTCGATGAACACGGTCCGGCGAATCGCGTGAGCGTCCGCGAGCGGTGCGTGCCGCAGGATGCGGAGCGCCTCCACGCCTACTTCCCCGGGCGCATGGCGGGGAGCAGGTCGGTCCAATGCTCGGACTCGCCGATGAGCTCGACGACCATGAGCGCCTCGGCACAGGCCCGATCGGCGCGGCAGCCGCGCTCCGTGAGCGCGCCGGTGATGCGTCGCGCGAGCATCAGTCGCGTCGCGAGCTCGGCGCGCTTTACGTCGAAGCTCGTGTGCTCGGTCCACGAGAGTGACCAGATCTCGTCGGCGATCCAGTCCGCGAGCATCGCGTCGACGGGGCGCTCCGTGGGGCTCCGCGCCTCGGCCCGGTCGAAGGCCTCGGCCCAGGGGCGATGCGGCCAGCGCGGGCGGGCATCGGGGTCGTGCTCGAGGCGGATGGCTTCCGCGAACCACGCCGACGCTACGCCGAAGGCGGAGCCGTCGCGCTGGTCGATCAGGTCCTCACCGAGGCCCACCCACGCGCCCTGGGCCAGCTTCGGGAACGCCCTCGCGTCGAGGACCGCTTCCGGCGCGTCGCCGGCCCGCAGGCGCGAGAGGAGCTCGGTCTCGAGCGTGCGCCAGGCCTCGAAGCTCGACTTCTTGTCCTTGCGCGTCAGCCGGAGCTTCTTGGCCCGGCGGTCGGCCTTGGGCCGTCCACGCTTGTCGGCGATGGAGGGGAGCACGTCATCTTCCGCGAGCGCCGGGCGGTCCCCCAGGGTCCGGCAGGGGCAGCGGTGGAAGGTGGTCACGCGCCCGCCCTCGGGCGTGGCCGTCAGCCCGAGGGGGAAGCGCCGGCAGCCGTCCGGCTTCGCCTCCGGGCCGAAGCGCGCGTGCACGTCGCAGCGCTGGTCCGGGAGCAGGAAGTGGCAGCCACCGTCCGCCGCCGGCGAGAGCATGTGGTCCTCGAAGCCGTCGTCCCAGCCGGCACCGGCGGGGTCGATGGCGCGGATCTGCACCAGCTCCTTTCGCGTGATGGGGCCGAGGCCGTGGATGTCCGTGCAGCAGAGCCCATCCCCGAAGCACCTGTAGTGCGCCCCGGGGCGGAACAGGAGGGGGCGGACGTGGGTCTTCTTGGTGCCGTCCGCCTTCGATGCCGCCGCCATGGTCGCGACGTGATGCCTGGCCGCGCAGCGGGAAGCAAGAGGCACCCGACGGGGCCTGCGAAACGCCTTCCTCGCCGGGATGGGCGCGTTCGGATAAGCTCGCGTCCTGATGGCGTCGCCGCTTCTCGGCTACAACACCAACGTTCGGCACCGCGGGAAGCTCTTCCACATCCAGACCGAGGACTCGGGGGTGCGGCACCCGCACGTCATCACGCACCTCTTTGCGGACGGCGGCCGCATCGTCGCCTCGAAGAAGACGTCCTACGCGGAGCTCATCGGCGCCGAGGACTTTCAGGCGCGCGTCAAAGAGATGATGCGCGAGCAGCACAAGGGGATGTTCATCGCCCTGCGTGACGGACACTACGATGAGGATGGCGCCGAGCCCACGGAGCAGGTGAAGACGCCGCCCCTGGACGTCGATGCGCTGGAAGCGGCGGCGGCGCGGCTCGCCCGGGAGGGCGCGGCGGCGAGCGCGGCGGCGGGCGCCGGTCGCTACCAGTCGACGCGCCCGGCGCGCATGAGCGACGCGCCGCTCGCGGTCACCACGCAGCCCCCGGAGTCGATCTTCGGCGGGGAGCTCCTCAGCGAGAAGAGCCTCGACGAGGTCATCCTCGGCTACCTCGCCGAGGACCTCGACGACGAGGGCTGAGCGCGTCCTTCAGAGGCTGAGGATCGGGCGCCCCTCGTAGCGCACCTGGAACTTGACCGTGCGTTCGACGGCCAGGCGCTCGACCGCCGCGGCGATGGCCGCGGAGGCCGGCGTCATCGCGCGTACCGCGGAGCCATCCGGCGCGGGGCCCTCCAGCCAGCGCGTCAGCACGTCCTCCTCGACCGCGTCGAAGCACGCCGCGGGACCGAGCTTCGCGGCGCGCCAGAGCGCGGCGTTGGCGCGCTGCTCGACGTCGCCCCGCCGGTAGAGCGCGAGGAAGCGCTTGGCGAGCATCGCGGCCTCCGCCGGCAGGTGATTGCCGGCCGATCCCACCACCGCCCGGCAGCGTCGGAGATGGTCGGCGAAGCCGGCCGTCGAGGGCGCGTGACGCTCGACGCCCTCCGGCACCTCGGCGTGGGTGAAGGCGACGACGCGCTCTCCGCGCGCCGCGAGCCGGCGGAGGATGCCGTGACGGTCCCCGTCGCGGAAATACGCGAGCACGAAGCCCTCGTCGCGCACGGACCCGCGGAGCGCGGCGTGCAGATCCGGCCGGGCGATCGTCGTCCCCCGGGTGCGCGGCCTGGCGGGCGCGAAATGCACAGCGACCCGTGTGGGGCAGGGCCAGGAGCTGCTCCCCAC
>JBCDGX010000651.1:0-3766 GCA_038750805.1 Myxococcota bacterium | reverse complement strand
TGTCGTAGCGCGGTCTGCATCACGGGCTCGGGAGCTTCCCCACGTCGGGCGGCGATCTCGATCCAGGCGACCGTCTCGATCGCTGAGCGACGCGCCATTCGGTAGAAGCGAGCCTTCTCGCTCGGGCTGAACTCGCCGGCGCCCTCCGCGATGTTCGCCACGATGGACGTCGCGGAGCGCTCCAGTTGGTGGCGCAGGTGGGCGGGCGACGCTCGGGGGAGACCGCGGCTACGACACGCGGGACTTCGCCGCGCAGTGCCGCGAGATCGGGGTGGGTGACGACGCACGTCGCGCAGAATCAGAACGAGCGTCGTCGCTCCGCCATCGACGGCCGCACGACGCGACACGCGGGCTACGGCATCAGCCAGCAGGTCCGCATGCGTATCGAGTCCATCTTCGGCTGGCTCAAGCTCGGGCGGATACGACGCACGCGCTACCGAGGGAGACGAAAGACCCAGTTCGCCGCCTACCTCGTCGGCGCCGCGTACAACCTCCTACGGGTCGCCCGGCTGCGGGAGTGCGTCGCATGGTGGCCGAGGGTGGCCGTGCCGTGTTTCGCGCGGCGCACGAGCCACCAACGGGCCCGAAAGAGGGCTCCGCGCGGGCCCAACGATCCGCGGGCAAGGGCAAGGGCAAGGGCAAGGGAGCAGGCTGCCTCTTCAGCAGCCTGCTAGTCGTCCGGGGGCTCGCGCCAGCCCTGGGCGTCGCTCTCGAGGCGCTCCCGGTCAGCGCTCAGGCGCTCGAAGAGGAACCCCGTCAGGGCCCGCACGCGCGGCACCGCGCGGAGGTCCCCATGGGTCAGGATCCAGAGCCAGCGCTCGAACTGCGCGTGCCCCGGCGGAAGGCGAACCAGCCCGGGCTCGCTCTCGGCGGCGAAGCACATGAGGCGCCCGATGCCCCAGCCTGCGCGCACGAGGAGAAGCGAGAGCAGCGCGCTGTTCGTTCGGTGGCGGACCGGCGCGTTCTCGTGGGGGCCCGCGATCCACTGCGCCTCGTCGGTGCGGTCGGACCATCCCACCCAGGGCAGCGTCGAGGGGTCCACGTCGGCGAGCTCCCGGGCGACGTATTCGGCGCAGGCGAGGCGCGCGACCCGGCGACCGACGAGACCCGGCGCCGGCTGGTTCACCACGCGGACGGCGACGTCCGCCGCCCGGGCGTCGAGGTCCACGATCTTGTCGCTCACGCCGAGCTCGAGCTCGATGCCGGGGTGGGTCCGCCGGAACTCGTCGAAGTGTGCGAGCAGCCAGGGACCCATGAAGGACTCGGGCACGGAGACGACCAGCGGGCCCTCGAGGCTGTCGCTGAAGCCGTCCGCCAGCCGCCGGAAGGCGTGGGCCCGCGCCTCCATGGCCTCCGCGTCCCGCAACACGGCCTCGCCGAGCTCGCCGAGCTCGTGCCCGCGCGGCGTCCGCACGAAGAGCTTCGCCCCGAGCCTGTCCTCGAGGGCGCCGATGCGCCGGGCCACCGTGCTGTGCGTGACGCCGAGCTGCTTCGCCGCCTCGGTCAGCGAGCCCGCGCGTGCGACCGCCAGGAACACCCGCACGCCATCCCAGTCGAGGTCCTCCATGGCGAAAGCGTAGCGGGAGCCTCAGCCGCGGTAGAGGCCGGCGACGTAGCGTTCGTAGCCGTTGTAGCGGCGCGTGGGGAGGCGTGCGCCGGTGTCGATGGTGCGCTCGGTGGCCTGGCTCCAGCGCGGGTGCGGCACCTCGGGGTCGACGTTTGCGAGGAACCCGTACTCGCGCGGCTGGAGCGTATGCCAGAAGGTCGGCGGCTCCTCCGCCGTGAGCTCGATGCGGACGATGCTCTTGATGCTCTTGAAGCCGTACTTCCAGGGCACCACGAGGCGCACCGGCGCGCCGTGCTGGGGCGGGAGCGCATGGCCATAGATGCCCGTCGCGAGGAGGGTCAGCTCGTTCCGTGCTTCATCGAGGCGTAGCCCCTCGTGGTAGGGCCAGGGGTACCAATCGGCGTTCCGGAGCCCGGGCATCTCGGCCGGCCGGGACGCGGTGACGAAGCGGACGTAGCGGGCTTCGCTCCGCGGCTCCACGCGCTCGAGGAGCGCCGAGAGCGGGAAGCCGGTCCAGGGCACGGTCATGGACCACGCCTCGACGCACCGGAAGCGGTAGACGCGCTCCTCCAGGGGCATCGTGCGCTCGAGGTCGTCGAGGTCGAAGGTCCCGGGCCGCGCGACGAGCCCCGCCACCTCGACCTGCCAGGGCCGCGTCGTGAAGCTCCGGCTGAGCGGCGCCACGTCCTCCTTGTTCGTCGAGAACTCGTAGAAGTTGTTGTAGGTGCCCGCGACGGTCTCCGGGGTGAGGGCCCGGGAGACGCGATAGGTCGCGTTGCGCCGCGCCGGGTAGGGGCTCCGGGCGCGCGGCGCGGGCTGGGCCTGGCCCGGCCCCGGGCAGCCCACGAGGGCCCCCGAGACGAGGCCCGCGCTCGCGAGCCCGAGGCGGCGCACGAGCTCCCGGCGTCCGAGGTAGGCCGACTCCGAGAGCACCTCCCGTTCGGGCGCGTTCCAGGGCCGTGAGCGACCGATGGCGAAGAGCTGGCGTCGGGTGGAGTCGTGGGTCAAGGCGCGGATCCTCGAGTTCAGGACGGCCGAAGGCCGGGGTGGTTACGTCGCCGACGAAACCGCCGTTTCGTGGCAAGGCCGGCGGTCCGCTGTTAAATGCGGGACGCCGGAGACCCGGCTGCCCCGGCGCCCCCACCCTTGATCCCCCTGGTTCCCGCCTTGCGTACCCTGCCCCTCTTCACCGGACTGGTGCTCGCCATCGCGCCCTGTCCCGGGACGGCGCCCGCCGAGGCACCGGCTCCGGCCCGGTCCGCCGGCGCCGAGGAGCGTGCGGAGGCGCCGGCCCGGACCGAGGAGGCGCGCGCGTCGGAGACCCCGGCCCCCGCCGAGGCGACTCCGGCCACCCCCGAGGCGCCGGCGCCGCTCCCGGACGCTCCCCTGGTCCGCGTCGAGCCCCCGCAGCTCTCCCCCATGACCCCCCGCGTCGCGGCGACGATCCGGGCCGTCGCCGAGCGCGCCGAGCGCCGGGACGACGTCTTCGCCGTGATGGGCGGCTCGAGCTCCGTGAGCCGTGCCTTCATGGCCTGCTTCGCCGGCGACGAGTGGGACCTCGCGGGCTTCGCGGACGAGCTGGGCGCTACCGTGGCGTTCTTCCGCGGCGGCAACGCCGGGGGCACGAGCCCCTACTCGCGCGGGCGCTCGAGCGAGGCCGCGCGCGTCGGCTGGTCGCTGCGGAACGTGCTCGGCGGGACGCCCACGCGAATCCAGCGCGAGGTCCGCGCCATCAGCCCGCGCTATGCGCTCCTGCTCTTCGGCGGGAACGACGTGGAGGGCCGCAACCCGCGCGTTTGGGGGCGCCGCCTCGAGACGGCCATCGGCCAACTCGTGAGCGCCGGCGTCGTCCCCATCGTCGGCGCGACGCTCCCGCGGAACGACGTCGACTTCATGGACGCCTGGGCCCAGCGCTACAACGTCGTCAGCCGCGGCATCGCGGAGGCCTGGGGCGTGCCCTACGTGGACTATTACGACGCCGTGCACCGCCTCCGGGGCCGAGGCCTCGCCCGCGATGGCGTCCACCCGAACGTGCTTCGGGACGGGCGCCGCGGCCGCGGCTGCGTGCTCTCGGACGAAGGGCTCCGCTTCGGCCACAACGTGCGCAACCTGCTGACGCTCCGGGCCCTCGAGGCGGCGCGCGAGGTCGTCGCCGGCGAGCCGGCACCCGTCGCCGAGGTGCCGCCGCCCGCCGGAGAT
>JBCDGX010000650.1:0-3776 GCA_038750805.1 Myxococcota bacterium | reverse complement strand
GCGGATGGCGCCGCCGAGCCGCAGCCGCTTCCGCGGTCGCTCCCGGCCGGCTCGGACGCGCCCCCGAACCGCGTCGATCCCCTCGGCGAGCCCCAGGACCCCTCGACGCCCCGGGGCAACGTGGACGATCGCCTGCGGGTCCCGCTGCGGAATCCTCCGATCCCCTATGAAGATCGGCCTCGTCCGCCCGCGCCGCCCCCCTCTCCGCCGCCCACCCCACCCACGCGGCTCGGCGCCGAGCCCTGCCTGGAGCTCTGCGATCCGCGCTGGCGGTCGTGCGTCGAGGGATGCCCGGAGCGCGGCCCGACCTGCCGGAGCGCCTGCGTGGCGGCCTACCACCTCTGCATGGACGGCTGCGGCTGAGCGCACGGCGACGATTGCGCCGAGGGCCGAGGCCCTGCATGGTCGCGGCGGCCGTCGCGCCCGGCGTTCGCGCCCGCCGCACGAGGCCAGAGAGTCCGCATGCTCGATTTCGACCCGCTCACCGTCGCGTGGGGCCTCCTGGGGCTCGCCGGGGGCGCCCTCGTCCTCTACGCGGCGGCCCTCGTCGCCACCTGGATGCACATGCGGCGGCGTCCCGAGCGGGCGCCCGACGACGCGCTCCCGCCGGTCTCGCTCCTGAAGCCCCTGAAGGGCCTCGAGGACGGCTTCGACGCGAACCTCCGGAGCTTCTTCGCGCAGCGCTATCCGGCCTCCCTCGAGATCCTCTTCTCGGCCACGGAGGCCGATGATCCGGGCCTCGCCCGGGCGAAGGAGCTCGCCCTCGAGTTCCCGGACGTGCCGGTGCGCTTCATCGTGAGCGACCCGGACTTCGGCCTGAACCCGAAGGTCGCGAACCTCGCCGGGGCACTCCGCGCGGCCCGCTACGACCTGGTGCACCAATCGGACGCGAACGTCCGCGTCCCGCCGACGTACCTTCGCGACATCGTAGGAGAAATGGTCGCCTCGCGCGCGTCCATGCTCACCAGCCCGGTCGTCGGCGTGGGCGAGGCCACGCCCGGCGCCGCGATGGAGAACCTCCAGCTCTCGGCCTTCATCGCGCCCGCCATGTGCCTCGCGCTCAAGGCGGTGCGGATCACCTGCGTCTGCGGCAAGTCCATGCTCTTCCATCGGAGCGAGCTCGAGGCGGACTTCGGGGGCCTCGCTTCCGTGCGCAACGTGCTCTGCGAGGACTTCGTGCTCGGCGAGCGCTACAAGGCCGCCGGCCGGCGCCTCGTCCTGAGCGTGACGCCGGTGGAGAACGTGAACCGCGATTGCGGCGTCGACCGCTTCCTCGAGCGCCACGGGCGCTGGCTGAAGATGCGGGCGACGCTCCACGTGCCGGGGTTCGTGGCGGACCTGCTCTCGAACCCCATCGCGCTCGCGGCGCTGGCGGTGCTGCTCTCGGGCTTCGACCGCGGGATCCTCGGCGCGGCGGCGCTTCTGACGCTGGCCAAGGCGGCCGCGGACCAGGTGGGCGTGCGTCTCACGCGCGAGCCGCTCCCGCTGCGCTACGCCTGGCTCGGCCCGGCCAAGGATCTTCTGCTCCTGCCGCTCTGGCTGAGCGCGGTCTTCGGCCGGACGGTGATCTGGCGGGGTCAGCGGCTCCGCTTCGGGAAGAACACCGAGCTCCTCCCGCTGGACCCGGGCCCCGGGGACGCGGGCCTCGCGCCCCAGCCGACCCTCGACGACGCGCGCTGAGGCGTCAGGCGGCTTGCTCCGAGGCGAGCACGCTGAGCACGAGCTGCACGAGCCCGTTGCGCACCTCCGGGCGCTGGAGGCGCTCCGGGGATTCGAGGAGCCAGGAGGCGACCACCCCGTCGATGGAGCGGACGGCGAGGTACACGGCGACGTCGGGCGCGTAGGTGCCGCTCTCCCGAAGGAGCGTTCGGAGCACCTCTTCGGGTCCGCGGAGGGACTGCCGAAGGTGCTCGGGGCCCTCGAGCTCGAGCATGGTTGCCCGCACGACCGTCGTGAGCGCGGGGCTTCGGGCCTCGTGGCGGAGCCACGCGCTCACCCAGCGGTAGACCCGGCGGCTCAGGCTGCCCGAGCCCTCGAGCGTGGCGGTGAGCGCCGCCTCGCGTCGGGCGACGAGGCGCGCCGCGAGGGTCGCCACGAGGGCCTCCTTGCCCGGGAAGTACTCGTAGAGGGTCCCTACCCCGACCCCAGCGCGCGCCGCGATGCGCGTCGTGGTCAGCGACCCGAAGCCTTCTTCGACGAGCCCCGCCGCCGTCGCGTCGAGGAGCCCCTCCACGCTGGCCTCGCCGCGCGGGCTGCGGGGACGCTTGCGGGGTGCCAGGCGCGAGTCGCGGAGGGTGGCGGGGGACGGGACGGGTTCCATGAGGGTTCCTTCGGTCTCCCAGCAAGAGACGGCCCGTTCGCGCGAGTCCTGAACCCCCACCAATCGAGGGAACCGATGGATCCGATGACCGAACCTCGTTCAGCCGAGGTTTCGGATCGTGACCGAAGCCATCTTCGGGTGGGGCGAAGAGTCCTTCGGGTTCCGCGGAGGCGCGTTGCCGAAGGATGCTTCGGGTTGGGCCGCGGGGCGCGCCCGAAGGATCCTTCAGTGCGCCGCGCCCCAGCTGGCGCCCCACCCCTGGTCCACGACGAGGGGCACCCGCAGCTCCAGCGCGGACTCCATGGTCTCGCGCACGAGGGCCCCGACGGGCTCCCGCTCGGCCTCCGGGACCTCGAAGAGGAGCTCGTCGTGCACGGTCAGGATCATCCGGGTCGCGAGCCCCTCCGCGCGGAGACGGGCGTGCACCCGGACCATCGCGATCTTGATGATGTCGGCGGCCGTCCCCTGGATGGGGGTGTTGCGGGCGATGCGCTCGGCGGCGTTGCGGAGGTTGCGGTTGCGACTGCGGATGTCGTTCACGGCACGCCGCCGCCCGAGCAGCGTCGTCACGTAGCCGGTCCCCCGCGCCTCCTCGACGATCCCGTCCATGAAGCGCTGAACGCCCGCATAGCGCGCGAAGAAGGCGTCGATGTAGCGCTTCGCCTCGGAGCGCTCGATCTTCAGGTTCCGCGCCAGGGCGAACTGCGTCTGGCCGTAGATCACGGCGAAGTTCACGGTCTTGGCCTGGTTCCGCTGCGCGTAGCTCACGTCCTCGGGCGCCACGTCGAAGAGCGCCGAGGCCGTGCGCCGATGCACGTCCTGGGCGGTCTGGTAGGCGTCGAGGAGCTCCGGGTCCTCGCTGAGGTGCGCCAGCACCCGGAGCTCGATCTGCGAGTAGTCCGCCGCCAGGAGCACGCAGCCCTCGGCGGGGATGAAGGCGTCCCGGATCGTCCGCCCGACCTCGGTGCGGATCGGGATGTTCTGAAGGTTCGGGTCGCTCGAGGAGAGGCGCCCGGTCGCCGCGACCGCCTGGTTGTAGCGGGTATGCACCCTCCCGGTCTCCGGATGCACCGCCGCCGGGAGCGCCTCGAGGTAGGTCCCCTGAAGCTTCGAGAGCGTCCGGTGCGCCAGGATGGCCTCCGGGAGCTCGTGCTGCGCCGCCAGCTCCTCGAGGACCTGGGCGTCCGTCGAGCGCCCGGTCTTGGTCCGCTTCACGACCGGGAGGCCGAGCTCGTCGAAGAGGATGGTCTCGAGCTGCCGCGGCGACCCGACGTTGAACTCGTGGCCGGCGAGCTCGTGGCAGCGGGCCTCGAGGCGCTTCAGCTGCGCGCTCGCCTCGGCGCTCATGCGGCCGAGCAGCCCCTCGTCGATGCGTACGCCGACGCGCTCCATGTCCGCCAGCACGCCCGCCAAGGGCAGCTCGAGCTCGCGGTAAAGGCGCTCGAAATCCCCCTGG
>JBCDGX010000649.1:0-3778 GCA_038750805.1 Myxococcota bacterium | reverse complement strand
CGCCGCGGAGCCGCGCGCGGTTCGAGAGCAGCTCGATGTAGTCCATCTTCGTCAGGATGGCGGTCACCTTGCGGTCGCCGTCGATGACGATGGCGACCTCGCCGCGCTCGAAGATGTCCGGGAGCACCGTCGCCGGGTCGTGCGGCCGCACCGTCGAGACCTTCCGCTCCATCACCTCGGCGAGGGGGGCGCTCGTGTCCCGGCCTTCGACGAGGAGCCGGAGCAAGTCCGACTCGGTCACGATGCCGCTGAGCCGCCCGTCGGTCGTGCAGGGCATCTGGGAGATGCCGTGGGCCTTGAAGAGCCGCGCCGCGTGGTCGAGGGACTTGTCGTCCTCGACCGTGAGCACCTCCTTCGGCGGAAGGGCCCGCGTCATGTCCTCGATGGTGCCGACCTCGGAGTCCGAGTCCGTGAAGCCGTTCGCCCGGAGCCAGGCGTCGTCGACGAACTTCGTCATGTAGTTCCGGATCGAGTCCGGGAGGATCACCGCGATGCGCGACCCTTCGGGGAGGTCCTTCGCCGCCTGGAGCGCACCCCAGACCGCCGTCCCGCAGCTCCCGCCGCAGAGGAGCCCTTCCTGGCGGATCAGCCGGCGCGCGATGCGGAAGGAGTCCCGGTCGTTGCTCTTGATCCAGCGGTCGACGAGCGAGCGGTCGAGCACGTCCGGGATGAAGTCGTAGCCGATGCCCTCGACCTTGTAGGGGCGGACCTCCGCGGGCCCGGCGAGGATGGAGCCCTCGGGGTCGACGCCGATGATCTGGCAGTCCGGGAGCGCCTTCTTGATGACCCGCGCGCAGCCCGTGATGGTCCCGCCGGTGCCCGCGCCGATGACGAGCGCGTCGATGCGCCCGTCCATCTGCTCGAGGATCTCCTTGGCCGTCGTCTCCTCGTGCGCCTTCGGGTTGTCCTCGTTGCCGTACTGGTCGAGCACGTGCGCGTTCGGGAGGATCTCCTTCAGGTGCCGGGCCACGGAGATGTGGCTCTCGGGGGCGTCGAAGGCGGCCTCCGTGGGCGTCCGGATGATCTCCGCGCCGAGGGCCTCGAGCACCACCTGTTTTTCGCGGCTCATCTTCTCCGGCATCGTGATGATCATCCGGTAGCCGCGCACCGCCGCCGCCATCGCGAGGCCGATGCCCGTGTTGCCGCTCGTGGGCTCGATGAGCGTGTCGCCGGGCTTGATGTCACCCCGGCGCTCCGCCTCGAGGAGCATGCGTACACCGATGCGGTCCTTCACGGAGCCGCCCGGGTTCATGAACTCGAGCTTCGCGTAGATCTCGCAGCCCGTGTCCCGGCCGACGCGGCGGAGCCGCACCATCGGCGTGCGCCCCACCGCATCGAGCACCGAATCGAAGACCCCGATCGCGCGCTTGTCCATGACCTCGCCCATGCGCGACGGCTACCAGGGGGCAAGGCGGGGGGCAACGGGAGGAGGCTCCGTCGCCGGCGTGACCTCACGGCCGCAGCGACGCCTCAGCGCTGCGCGATGGCCTCGGCCAGGGCGAGCGTCCGCTGGGCCGCGACCACGTGGAGGTTCTCCACGAGCCGCCCGTCCACGAGCACCACGCCCTTGCCCTCGGCCTGCGCGGCCTCGAAGGCGCTCACGATCTTCCGGGCCCGCTCGACCTCGGCCTCGGTCGGCGCGAAGGCGGCGTTGGCCGCGCCGAGCTGCTTCGGGTGAATGAGCGTCTTGCCGTCGAAGCCGAGCTCCACGCCCTGCCGGCAGGAGGCCTCGAAGCCCTCGGCGTCGCCGAGGTCCAGGTACACGCCATCGAGGATCGCGATGCCCGCGGCGCGGGCCGCGAGAAGCGCCGTCCCGAGCCCCACGAGCAGGGGCAGGCGCATGGCCGTGTGCGCCGCGTGGAGATCCTTGGCGAGGTCGCTCGTGCCCATCACGAAGCCCGCGAGGCGAGGGTGCGCGTCGGCGATCTCGGCGGCCCGGAGGATGCCGCGGGGCGTCTCCATCATCACCCAGAGGTCGAGTGCGTCCGGCGCGCCGGCGCCCTCGAGGACGCGGACGGCCGCGCGGATGGCGTCGGCGCTCTCCACCTTCGGGAGGATCACCGCGTCGGCCCCGCTCGTCGCCGCGGTCACCAGATCCTCATGGCCCCAGGGCGTGTCGATGGCGTTGGCGCGCACGAAGAGCTCGCGATGGCCGTAGCCACCGGCCTTCACGGCCGCGATCACCTGCGCCCGGGCCGTGGCCTTGGCGTCGGGGGCGACGGCGTCCTCGAGGTCGAGGATGAGGCCGTCGGCGTCGAGCCCCTTGCCCTTCTCGAGGGCGCGGGCGTTGCTGCCCGGCATGTAGAGCACGGAGCGGCGCGGGCGCATGGCGGTGCTCATAGCCCGTACGCCTCCCGGAGCTCCGGGTCCTTCTCCGCGAGGAGCTTCGCCAGGTCCACCATGACCTTGCACTGCTTCACCGTCGCGTCGTCCTGCATCTTGCCGTCGATCATCACGGCGCCCGTGCCGTCGCCCATGGCCTCGATGACCCTCAGCGCCCACTTCACCTCGTCGACGGGCGGGCTGAAGACCTTCTTGGCGATGGCGATCTGCACCGGGTGCAGCGACCAGGCGCCGACGCAGCCGAGGAGGAAGGCGTTCCGGAACTGGTCCTCGGTCGCCACCGTGTCCTTGATGTCTCCGAAGGGCCCGTAATAGGGCAGGATGCCGTGCGCCGCGCAGGCGTCGACCATGCGCGCGACGGTGTAGTGCCAGAGGTCCTGCTGGGCCGTCGGCCGGGGCGCGTCGTCCGTGGCGCCGGGGTCCGCGCGGACGAGGTAGCCGGGGTGGCCGCCGCCCACGCGCGTGGTCTTCATGCGCCGGGATGCCGCGAGGTCCGCGGGCCCGAGGCTCAGCCCCTGCATGCGCGGCGAGGCGCCGCAGATGGCCTCGACGTTCGCGACGCCGAGCGCCGTCTCGAGGATCGCGTGCACCAGGATGGGCTTCGCGCGCCCGTGCTTGGCCTCGAGCTGGGCGAGGAGCCGGTCGACGTAGTGGATGTCCCAGGCCCCCTCGACCTTCGGGACCATGATCACGTCGAGCTTGTCGCCGGTGGCGGCGACGATCTCCATCACGTCGTCGAGGAACCACGGGCTGTCGAGGCTGTTCACCCGGGTCCAAAGCTGCGTCTCCCCAAAGTCGTTCGCCTGGGCGATCTCGATGAAGCCCTTCCGGGCGTCGAGCTTCTTGTCCGCGGCCACGGCGTCCTCGAGGTTGCCGAGGAGCACGTCGACCTTCGAAGCGATGCTCGGCGCCTTCGCCGCCATCTTCGGGTTCGAGGGGTCGAAGAAGTGGATCATCCGCGAGGGGCGGAAGGGGATCGCGCGCGGCGGCTCGGGCGCGCCGAGCGCCATGGGCGCGTAGAAGTGGTTCGCGGGGCGGAGCGACATGGGCCGCTCCTAGTCCCGCCGGGCCCCGGTGCGCAAGCGCACCCCGCCGGGAGCGCTCAGCGCCGCGGGAGCTTCGAGCGGAGCAGGCGCCAGGACTCGCCGACCCAGACCCCTGGGTCACCGAGACCACGAGCACCTCCTTGCCGCGCTCGCGGTTGCCGCCCCAGTCCGGGAGGCCGCGCAGGAAGCGGAGCCCTGCCTGCGAGAGCTGTCGCGGGTTGCCTTAAGAACGAGATTCGCGTGGTGGCGCCGCGCAGGGGGCTGACGCGGCGCGTCAAATGAGTCAGCCTTCCGCCGATGACGGTGATCGAGCACGGTGGCGTACCCGCGGACGCGCCGCCTCCGGCCGGACCGCCGCCGCGAGCGCTCCTCCGTGGAGAGCTTCGCTT
>JBCDGX010000648.1:0-3788 GCA_038750805.1 Myxococcota bacterium | reverse complement strand
CCTCGCGCGCGCCGCCGCGGCCCTGGACGTCGGCGACGCCGAAGGGGCCCTCGACGCCCTCGAGGGCTGGGACCGGCGCCGGGCGGGCCAGCGCTGGGCGGAGGCCGACGCGACGCTCGCGGCGCAGCTTCGGCGGCGCGCCCTCCGGCGCCGCTGGGACGGCCCCGACGGAGTCGTGGACCTGGGCGCGGCCATCGACGCGGTGGCGCGCTTCGCCGAGGCCCAGGACATGCGGGAGGTGCTGCGGGACACGGTGCGGCTCCGCGACGACCTCGACCGGCCCCTGCTCCTCGCGGTGCTCGGCGAGTTCAATGCGGGCAAGTCCACGCTGATCAACGCCTTCATCGGCGCCGACGTCGCGCCCATGGGCATCGTGCCCACCACGGCGACGCTGAACGTGCTCCGCGATGGCGCGGAGCGTCTCGTCCGGGTGGTGCGGAGCGACGGGAGCACCCGGGAGGGCGGCTACGACGCGCTCAAGCGCCTCCTCGCGGAGGCGGAGGCCGAGGCCGAGGGACCGCGCGTCGATCGCGTGGAGATCGTGCTCCCCTCGCCGACCCTCGAGCGCGTGTGGGTCCTCGACGCGCCCGGCACGAACGCGCTCGACCCGGCCCATGAACGTCTCGCCCGCGAGGCCGCGCGCCGGGCCGACGCCGTGCTCTGGGTGTTCGATGCCGGCCAGGCCGGGAAGCTCACCGAGAGCGCGATGCACGAGCGCCTCCGGGCGCAGGGGCGCCTCGTCGTGCCCGTGCTCAACAAGCGTGACCGGCTCAAGGAGGGCGAGCTCGCGGAGGTCTCGGGGGTCGTGGAGGCCGGCTTCGGGGTTCCGCCCCTCCCCATCAGCGCACGTCGGGCCCTCAAGGCGCGGCTCTCCGAGGACGCGGAGGCCTACGCGGACACGGGGTTCCCAGATCTCCTCGCCCACCTCGAGGCGGAGGTCTTCGGCCGCGCCCGCGTGCTCAAGCGCGGCGCCGTCGCGGGGCGCCTCGCCGAGACCCTCGACGACGCGCTCGCGCTCGAAGAGGCGCGGTCCGCCGAGGCCACGGAGCGCGCTTCGGAGCTCGAGGCCCGGGCCGTGGCGCTCGGGAAGGCCCAGCCCGGGCTTCGCATCGCGGTCGAAGACGCCCTCAAGGCCTTCGAGCGCGAGCGGGACGCCGCCTTCGACGCGGCCGCCGCGGAGGTTCTCGCCTTCGTGCGCCCGCGCCGGAGCCGCTTCGCCCGCCACGGGGTGGACCGCGAGGACCGGGCCTTCCTCGCGGAGGTGCTCGAGCGACGCCTCGCCGAGGCCGTGCAGGGCTGCGAGCGGCGGCTCCGCGCTCGGCTTCGCGGGGAGCTCGCCGCGGCGCACGACGACCCCGCAGCGCTGACGGACGCCGTGGAGGACGCGCTCCGGGGCCCCATGGCGGCCTTCTGGGGCTACCAGCGCGGGGTGTTCGCCGGCGGGGGGCTTCGCCGCTTCTTCGACGAGGCGCTGCCGCGCGCCGAGCTCGAGGCCACGGCGCTGGCGCGGGAGCTCGGGCGGGCCCGGGCGGACGTCGACGCGGAGCTCCGGCCGGCCCTCGGCGATGCCGTCGCCGAGCTCGCGCGCTCCCTCGGGGCGCGTCTCGAGGCGGCGCGAGGAGCCCACGAGGACGCCGAGATCCGGCGCGCGCAGCGCATCGCCGGACCTCTTCGCGCCCTTCGCGAGGCGCTCGGCGAGCTGGCCCGGGAGCCGTTGGCAGGGCGCGGCGGCACCTGAGCCTGGCATCCCGCCGGGGCCCCCTACGCCCGTCGAGCGGCGCGACCGTACACACGGCAGGGGCTTCAGGCATCGTCCGGGGGGCGGTCTCCCCGGGTGGCCTTGCAAAACCCGGACCCCGGCGCCCTATACTCTTGGGACGGCGCCCGGCGTCGCGAGGACCGATGGAAATCAAGCAGCAACTCCGCCTCTCGCAGCAGCTGGTCATGACGCCGCAGCTGCAGCAGGCGATCAAGCTCCTGCAAATGTCTCGGATGGAGCTCTCCGAGCTCGTGCAGGAAGAGCTGCTCGAGAACCCCGTCCTCGAAGACACGCTGGAAGGCCGCGACAATCGCGAGGTCACGCAGGGAGAGGTCGCCGAGTCGACGACCATCGACAAGCAGGTGGCCAGCGACGACCGCGTCGCCACGGAAGACCCGAACAAGGACAAGAAAGAGGACATCGACTGGGAGCGATACCTCGAGAATCACGCCCTGCAGGCGCCGATGCCGGGGGGCATCCGCCGGAGCGGAGATGACGAGCTCCCCGGCGTGGATCAGACGCTGAGCCGCGGTGAGGATCTCACCGAGCACCTCGCGTTTCAGCTCCGGATGGGCGATTTCGTCGACGACGAGCAGCGCTTCGGTGCGCTCGTGGTCGGCAACCTCGACGGGAGCGGCTTCCTCCGCGTCGACGGCGTGGCGCCGGAGGACGTGGTCCCGCGCCTCGCCGAGGAGGCGGGCCTCCACCCGGAGGACGCCGAAGAGGTGCTGCTGATGATGCAGCGCTTCGACCCCATCGGCTGCTGCACCCGGAGCCTCGAGGAGTGCCTGCTGGTACAGGCCGAGCATTTCGGGCTCGACGCGCTCACGAAGGACGTCCTGGCCAAGCACCTCATCAACCTGGAACGCAAGAATTACAACGCGATCGCGAAGGATCTCGAGGTCGAGGTCGAGGAGATCTACGACGTCGCGCAGGTCATCGCGGAGCTCGAGCCGCGCCCCGGGCGGAACTACATCACCGAGGAGCCGCGCTACATCACGCCGGACGTCTACGTGCACCGCGTCGGCGACGAGTACTTCGTCGTCGCCAACGACGACGGCATGCCCCGGCTGAAGATCAGCGGCTTCTACCGGGCCGCCATGGCCGACAACCCGAAGGCCAAGGAATACATCCAGGGCAAGCTCCGTTCGGCTCAGTGGCTCATCCGGTCCATCGACCAGCGCCGGAAGACCATCGTGAAGGTCACGGAGTGCATCGTCGAGAAGCAGCGAGAGTTCTTCGACAAGGGCATCGAGTACTTGAAGCCGATGATCCTGCGGGACGTCGCCGAGGCCGTGGGCATGCACGAGAGCACGATCTCGCGCGTGACGTCGAACAAGTACGTGCACACGCCGCGGGGTCTCTTCGAGCTGAAGTTCTTCTTCAACAGTGCGATCAAGCGAGAGAACGCCGCGGACATCGCCTCCGAGAGCGTAAAGCAGGCCATCAAGAAGATCGTCGCCGGGGAAGACCCCAAGGCGCCCTACTCGGACCAGAAGATCGTGAAGATCCTGGGCGAGTCCGACATCAAGATAGCGCGTCGCACCGTCGCCAAGTATCGCGAGATGCTCGGCATTCTGTCGAGCGCGAAACGCAAGCAGTACTTCTGATTCGCTTTTTTTCGTGAGGCCCTCGCAATTTTCGTGGCGGCCGTCGTAAGATCAACAACCGGCCTCGCGGCCGAACCCATCTCATGCGGGCGGGCACGGACCCGCTGCAGCCAAGGAGGCGCGATGCGTATTCAGTTCTCTTTCCGCAACGTCGAGTCGTCGGAGGGCCTCAAGAACTACGCATCGGAGAAAATCGCGAAGCTGCAGAAATACCTACGTGCCCCGCTGCAAGCGGAGGTGGTGTTCAGCCTCGAGAAGCACCACCACCAGCTCGATATCTCGGTGGTGGCCAACGGAAACCGCTACGCGGCGCACCATGAGGGCGACAACATGTACGCCTGCGTCGACCTCGCGATGGACAAGATCGACCGGCAGGTACGGCGCGACAAGGACACGCACCTCGCGCGCCGTCACGGCTG
>JBCDGX010000647.1:0-3789 GCA_038750805.1 Myxococcota bacterium | reverse complement strand
GGCAAATGGGGTCGGCGCCGTTCCTCGGCGGCGGCTTTGGTCACTTCTACAGCTACGCGCCGGAGCGCTTTCAATACCCCATCGACCGCTATGCGATGGAGGTGAAGCGCCAGCTCGACGTGCTCGACAAGCAGCTCGCCGACAGCGAGTTCCTCGCCGGCGACGAGTACTCCATCGCGGACATGAGCGTCTGGCCCTGGTACGGCGCGCTCGCGAAGGGGCTCCTCTACTCGGCCGGTACCTTCCTCGCCGTGCACGAGTACGAGCACGTGAACCGCTGGACGAAGGCCATCGCCGCGCGTCCCGCGGCCAAGCGCGGACGCATGGTAAACCGCGCGTGGGGCGACCCCGCGAGCCAGCTCATCGAGCGCCACGCGTCGAGCGACTTCGAGACGAAGACGCAGGACAAGCTCGCGTCAAAGTGAGCCCTCAGAGGACGAGCCAGAGCGCGGCGCCGAGGATCAGCCCCTGCGTCGCGATGCCCTGAAAGAGGACGTAGGCGATCGCGTGCGCACGCCGCGCGGGGTCGAGCAGCGCCGCGGGCGCGAGCGGGAGCGCCGCCGCCAAAAAGAGCGGCTCTCGGCTGAGGAGCGCCGTGGCGAGCACCGCGAGCGCCGTCAGCCCGAGCCCGTAGCGTGCCGCGCGCGTGGGCCCGAAGCGGACGGGCCAGGTGCGCTTCTCCGCGCGACGGTCGACCTCGTGGTCCGGCAGCGCCGTCGCGACGTTCCCGGCCCACCCGAGCAGGTAGGTCGGCACGAGCACGAGCCAGGGGAAGGCGCCGAGCCCCTCGGCCTGCGCAGCGAAGCCGACGAGCGGCAGCACCACGCCGACGCCGAGCGCCTGGAGGTGCTCGCCATGGCCCCGGTAGCTCAGCCGGAAGGGCGGGTAGCTGTAGGCGTGCACGAGCGCGCCGGCGGCGACCCAGAGCGGCACCAGCCAGAAGCTCCGCTCGAGGGCGAGGCCGAAGGAGAGCGCCCCGAGCAGCGCGTAGGCGCCGACGGCCCCGTGCCGGAGCGCCTCGACGGGCAGCTTCCCCTCCACGAGCACCCCGGAGCCCCCGCTGAAGGGCGTCCGCTCGTGGCCGTCGTGATCCGCGTCGGCGACGTCGTTCGCCCAGAGGATGAAGACCTGGTCGAGGAGCCCCCAGAGCGCGACCAGGAGCAGCACGCTCAGCGCGAAGCGCCCCGTCAGGCGGTACGCGAGCGCCTGCCCGAGCAGCAGCCCGCCCGCGAGGTTCGCCTGGGCGAGCGGACGCGAGGCCTGGATCCACGCGCCGAGCCCTCCCCTCGGGGCCGCGTCCGACTGAACCATGCCGCAACCGTTGCACCGACGGGCGCGGGCATCTAGAGCCCGAGCGGTGCGGATCCAGCTCTTCACCGGCAAGGGCGGCGTCGGAAAGACGACGCTCGTGGCCGCGACGGCCCTCGCCGCCGCGGAGGCCGGAGAGCGCCCGCTGGTCGTGGAGCTGGGGCATCGGGCGTCGCTCCAGACGCTCTTCGGCCGCCCCATCGGAGACGCCCCGGTGGACGTGGGCCGGGGCGTGCATGCCTGCAGCATCGACATGGACGAGGCGCTCCTCGACTACGTCGCGGACCACGTGCGCGTCCGGGCGCTGGCCCGGCGCATTACGGGGCAGCCCACGCTGAAGCGCTTCTTCCGGGCGGCGCCGGCCGTGGCCGAGGTCGTGACGCTCCGCCGCATCGAGCGCCTCGAGGCCGAGCGCCTGGGCGCCGAGCCGCGCTGGGACCCGCTCCTCGTGGACCTCGACGCCACGGGGCACGCGCTCATGTTCCTCGCGCTCCCGGAGGTCTTCGACGAGCTCGCGAAGGAGGGGCCGCTCCGAAAGCTCCTCGACCGACTCACGGCGCTGCTCACGGATCCGGCGCGCACGCGTCTTCACGTCGTGACCCTGCCCGCACCGCTCCCGACCCAGGAGACCATCGAGCTCTACGAGGCGCTCCGGGCGCGCCCGGGGCACGCCGCCGTACCCCTCGGCGGCCTGCTCGTGAACCGCATGCCGGCGCCGCCCCTCGGCGACGTGGCGCCGGAGAGCCTCGACGCGCTCGGGCCGGAGTGGGCGGCGGACGTAGCGCTCGCGCGCCGGGCCCTCGGCCGCTTCGACGAGGCGCGGGCCTGCGTCGCCCGGCTGGCCGAGGCGGTGCCCGTCCCGCAGGTGGTGCTCGAGGACGCGCCGACGCTCCGGCTCGAGCCAGACCTCGACGCGGTGCTGGCCCTCGGTCGCACGCTCCGGGAGGCGCTGCCGTGAGCGCCCTCGACGCCATCCTCGACCGCGCCGCCCTGATCGTCACCGTCGGCCCCGGCGGCGTCGGCAAGACGACCACCGCGGCGGCCCTGGCGCTCCGGGCGGCCGAGCGCGGACGCCGCGTCGCGGTGCTGACCATCGACCCGGCGAAGCGCCTCGCGGACGCCCTCGGTCTCGACGGCCTCGACGACGCGCTCCGCCCCGTGCACGTGGAGGGCGGCGCCATCGAGGCCGGAGGCAGGGGCACGCTCGTGGCCGCCATGCTCGATACCAAGGCGAGCTACGACGCCCTCATCGACCGGGTGGCCGTGGGCGAAGCCCGGGACCGCATCCTTCAGAACCGCGTCTACGGGGCGTTCTCGAAGACCCTGGCGCGCTCGCACGCCTACGTGGCGGCCGAGCGCCTCTACGATGTGCGCCAGCGCGGCCTCGCGGACCTCATCGTGCTCGACACCCCGCCGACGCGCAGCGCCCTCGACATCCTCGACGCCCCGAGCCGCCTCGCGCAGTTCCTCGACGAGAACGTGCTCCGCTACTTCCTCGCCAGCCGCGAGGGCCTCGCCGGCGCGAGCTTTCAGGCGCTCGCGAACGCGGGAGGCGCCGCGGCGCTGAAGCTCCTCGGGCGCCTGGCCGGGGAGGACGTCTCGAAGGAGCTGGTCGGCTTCCTCGAGGCCCTCGCCCACCTCCGCGACGGCTTCCGCGAGCGCGCAGCGACGGTGCAGGGCTGGCTCCGCGACCCCGAGACCGTCTACGCGCTCGTCGCCTCCCCGGCGCCGACGAGCCTCGACGACGCCCATGCCCTCGGGGAGGCGCTCGCCGCGCGGCATCGGGCGCCGGGGCTCTTCCTCTTCAATCGGGCGTTCGTTCCGGAGCCCGGCTCGACGGAGCCCGTGCGGCCTCCGACGCCTCGCGCCGCGCCGCCGGGCCTCGAGACGACGACCGCGGCGCTGACCGCGCTCCGGGAGCGGCTGGCGGCGGAGCACGAGGCCGGGTTCGCGCGCGTGGCCACGCTCCGGGAGAGCTTCGCGCCCGAGGCGCCGGCCTTCGCGCTCCCGGAAGCGGAGAGCGATCTCCGCACCCTCGGACAGCTCCGCGCGCTCCTGAGCGCGCCCCTTCCCCTCGGGAGGAACGCATGAGCGTTCGTGGTCTCGCGCCCGTGGGGCGCATCGGGCGCTACGACATCCTCGGTCGGCTCGCGACCGGCGGCATGGCGGAGATCTTCCTCGCCCGCGAGTCCGGTCCGCACCAGGCCTCCCGCACCCTCGTCGTGAAGCGCATCCTCCCGCACGTCGCCGAGGATCCGGAGTACGTCGAGAGCTTCGTGGCGGAGGCGACGCTCTCGCTGCGGCTCCGCCACCCGCACATCTGCACGGTCTACGAGTTCGGCGAGGAGGCCGGGCGCTACTTCCTGGCCATGGAGTACGTGCGCGGCGTGTCGCTCCA
The DNA here is from genome assembly GCA_038750805.1 of Myxococcota bacterium. GTDB lineage: Bacteria > Myxococcota_A > Polyangia > Polyangiales > Houyiibacteriaceae > CALCTH01. Next base: position 83 of record JBCDGX010000647.1, on the reverse strand, counting down.
CGAGCTCATCGAGCGCGTCGGTCCGATGCCCATGGCGCTCACGGTCCGCATCATCGCGGACGTCGCCGACGCCCTGACCCACG
>JBCDGX010000646.1:0-3790 GCA_038750805.1 Myxococcota bacterium | reverse complement strand
GCGAGGAGGAGCCCGGCCAGGCGCGCGAAGGCCTCGTTCATGGCTCCGGCCGCGTAGGCCCGCCCGAGCACGGCCGCGAGGAGCCCGCCCCCGACGAGCCCGGCCACGGGCCCGAGCCCGACCTGGAGCGCGGTGAAGAGCACCCAGCTCTCCGGCTCGTCTCCGGCGCCGCCCATGACCTGCGCGAGGGCCACGGCGACGAGCACGACGGGCACGGCGATGCCGTCGTTCAGCCCGCTCTCGACGTTCAGCGCCTGCCGGATCCGCAGCGGCACGACCTCGGCGCTGACCACGGCCTGCCCGAGCGCGGCGTCCGTCGGCGCGAGCACCGCGGCGAGGACCAGGGCCTCCCAGACGCCGAGGCCCGGGAAGAGGAGGAGGCCGGCGCCGAGACCCGCGGCGATGGTCAGCGGCAGACCGATGCCCAGCAGACGCACGGGCAAGCCGAGCTCGCGCCGGAGCGCTCGCGTGTCGATGCGCGAGGCGTCCGCGAAGAGCACGAGCACGAGCGTGAGCTCCGCGAGGAGGTGCACGACCTCGTCCTCGACCTCGAGGTCGAGGAGGCCGAGCGCGTCCGGGCTGATCAGCATCCCGAAGGCCGTGAACACCATCGGCGCCGTCAGCGGCGTCGCCTCGAGGCGCCGCGAGAGCGCCGCGAAGGCGAGCACGAAGACGACGACGAGCAGCGATCCCTCAAGCATGGCGGGCCTGGGATGCGCGCCGAGCGAGCCCGTTACTCCGGGAGCGGCGCCTCAGCTCACGGTCCAGGTGTGGCCGGACCGGAGCAGCGCATCGATGTCGCCGTCGTCGCGCTCCGCGGCCATGGCGATCTGCGTGCGGACGTCGCGGTCGTAGACGGGCCCCTCTTCGCGGAAGAGCACGCCGAGGGCCTTCACGTCCGGGAGGTCGGCGAGGAGCCAGGCGAGGTTCCGATTGGTCTCGTCGTGCACCAGGAGCTCGCTCTCGGGTACGCCGGGGCGGCCCTCGCCGGCGACGTCGACGATCTCGACGCGCAGGCTCGAGGGGTCGAGGCGGAGGCCGCGCTCCCCGTCCGGGCCGAAGCGCATGGGCTTGCCATGCTCGAGCCAGAGCTGGTGCTGGGGCCCGGTCTTCTTGCTCGTCACGAGATCGAAGACGCCGTCGTTGAAGACCACGCAGTTCTGCAGCACCTCGACGAAGGCCGCGCCCCGGTGACCGTGCGCTGCCGTGAGCACCTCCGGGAGGCGCTTCGACACGTCGAAGCCCCGGGCCACGAAGCGCGCCCCGGCCCCGAGCGCCACGCGCACCGGGACCAACGGCTGGTCCACGCTTCCGAAAGGCGTGGAGGGCGTCACCATGCCTACGTCGCTCGTCGGCGAGTACTGCCCCTTCGTCAGGCCGTAGATCTCGTTGTTGAAGCAGAGGATCTGGATGTCCACGTTCCGCCGGAGCGCGTGGATCAGGTGGTTGCCCCCGATGCTCAGCGCGTCGCCGTCGCCCGTGACGACCCAGACGTCGAGCTCCGGCCTGGACACCTTCAAGCCCGTCGCGAAGGCCGGGGCGCGCCCGTGGATCGTGTGGAAGCCGTACGTGTCCATGTAGTACGGGAAGCGGCTCGAGCAGCCGATGCCGCTGATGAACACGGTGCTCTCGGGGCGAGCACCGAGCTTGGGCAGGGTGCGCTGGATGGCGGCGAGGATCGCGTAATCGCCGCAGCCGGGGCACCAGCGGACCTCCTGGTCGCTGACGAAGTCCTTGCGCGTGAGCGGGGCGGTTTCGGTCATCGGTCGGTCCTCAGGCGTTCAGCGAGGGGCGGGAGGGGTGGTCATCGGGGGCGAGGCGTCGCTCCGCCTCCTGGACGAGCTCCGCGATGCGGAAGGGCTGGCCGGCGACCTTGTGGACGCCGCGGATCGGCGCCCCCAGCTCGGCGCGGAGCAGGGTCTCGAGCATGCCCCCGTTGAGCTCGGGCACGACGACCTGGTCGTAGCCCTCGAGCGCGTCGGCGAGGCCCCGGGGAAGCGGCCAGAGGTGTCGGAGGTGCAGATGGCCGACGCGCCGGCCGCTCTCGCGAAGGGCGCGCGTCGCCTGGCTGATGGCGCCGTAGGTCGAGCCCCAGCCGACGAAGAGCAGGTCCCCCGTGGGGTCACCCTGGTCGAGGCGCGCGGCCGGGAAGGCGTCCCGGGCGCCCCAGATCTTCTTCGCCCGAAGCCGGGTCATGGCGTCGTGGTTCGCCGGCTCGACGCTGATGTGGCCGGTTCGTTCGTCCCGCTCGAGGCCGCCGAGGCGGTGCTCGGTGCCCGGCGTGCCCGGCACCGCCCAGTTCCGCGCGAGGGTCTCCGGGTCCCGCGCGAAGGGTGAGAAGGCCGCACCGTTCGCCTCGCGGAACTGCACCGGGAAGGGCTCGTAATCGCTCATCGAGGGGATGAGCCAGGGCTCGGCGCCATTCGCGATGTAGCCGTCGCTGAGCAGCATCACCGGCGTCATGAAGCGCGTGGCCAGGCGCACGGCCTCGATGGCCACCTCGAAGCAATCGCCGGGGGAGCGCGCCGCCAGGACGATGAGCGGAGCGTCCCCGTTCCGGCCGAAGACCGCCTGGAAGAGATCCGATTGCTCGGTCTTCGTCGGGAGGCCCGTCGAGGGACCGCCGCGCTGCACGTCCACGACGACGAGCGGGAGCTCCGTGGCGATGGCGAGGCCGATGGCCTCGGTCTTCAGCGCGACGCCGGGGCCGCTCGTGCCCGTCGCGCCGAGAGAGCCGCCGAAGCTCGCGCCGATGGCCGCGCAGACCGCGGCGATCTCGTCCTCGGCCTGGAAGGTCGTGACCCCGTGCGCCTTCAGCTTCGCGAGGCCGTGGAGGAGCGTCGACGCCGGAGTGATCGGGTAGGAGCCGTAGAAGAGCGGCAGCGACGCGAGGCGGGCCCCGGCCGTCAGGCCCCAGGCGAGGGCCTCGTTGCCGTTCACGTTCCGGTAGGTCCCGGGCCCGAGGTTCGCCTTCGGCACGCGGTAGACGCCGATGCCGTTCGGAAGCTCCGCGTTCTCCCCGTAGACGTGGCCCGCGTTGAGCGCAGCGACGTTCGCCTCGGCGATGTCAGGCTTCTTGGCGAACTTCGCGCGGAGCCAGTCGATGGTCGGTTGCCGCTCGCGGCCGAAGAGCCAGTACATGAGGCCGAGCGTCCACATGTTCTTCGTGCGCTCGGCGGCCTTCGCCCCGAGGCCGAGGGACGCGACGGCAGCCCGGCTCAGGCGACCGATCTCGAGGGGGAGCAGCCGGTAGGCGTCGAGGCTTCCGTCCTCGAGGGGGCTCACCTCGTAGCCGGCCTTCGCGAGGTTCTTCTTCGTGAAGGCGTCCTGGTTCGCGACGAGCAGCCCGCCCCGCTTGAGCGAGGCGAGGTTCACCTTGAGCGCCGCCGGGTTCATGGCGACGAGCACGTCGGCGTCGTCTCCGGGCGTCCGGATGTCGTGGCTCGAGAAGTGAACCTGGAACCCGCTGACCCCGTAGAGCGTGCCCTGGGGCGCGCGGATCTCCGCCGGGTAGTCCGGGAAGGTCGCGAGGTCGTTCCCCATGAGCGCCGTCGCGTTCGCGAACTGCGTGCCCGTGAGCTGCATCCCGTCGCCGGAGTCGCCGGCAAAGCGAACGACCACGTCGTCCAGGGTCTCGCGCGTCGCGTCTGTCGTCATGTCGTGCCCCTCGGGCGAGGGAGGCGACCGGCCGATCGCCTCGGACTTGGAACGATAGCGTCCCACGGGGGTTGTCGTCCCGCTTTGCGGACACGCATCCTGGGACGGTGAGCTTTGGCGTGCGCGTGAAGAT
>JBCDGX010000645.1:0-3791 GCA_038750805.1 Myxococcota bacterium | reverse complement strand
TTCCGGTGGTCCGTCGCCGCATGGCGCCGAAACGCCTCGGCTGGGAGCGCGCATTCCCGGGAGCGCTCAGCGGACGCCGGCGAGGGCGAGCAGGCGCACCTGGCGCGCGCCCCCGCGGTAGAGGGCCGCCGTGGCCGCGCGCATGGTCGAGCCCGTGGTGCGCACGTCGTCCACGAGGAGCACGCGCCGAGGCCCCGGCCCGGCGACGAAGGCGCCCCGGACGTTGGCGTCCCGCGCGGCGTCCTTCAGCGAGGCCTGGGGCGGGGTGTCCCGCACGCGCCGGAGGCGCCGCCGGTCGAGGGGGACGCCGAGGGCGTCGGCGAGGGGCCCGGCGAGGAGTTCGACGGCGTGAAAGCCGCGCCGGCGCCGCTTCGCCGGGTGGAGGGGGACCGGGAGGACGGCGTCCACGTGCCCGGCGTGGGCCAGGCCCGCATCCCGGAGGAGCCCGGCGAGGGGGTCGACGAGATCGAGGCGCCCGCCGTATTTCAGGCGCCGGATCGCCTCGGCGAGCGGGCCGCCGTAGCCGTAGGCGGCGGGCCCGCCGCGCCATCGGTCGAGGAGCGGCGCGCAGGCCGGGCAGAAGGGACCGGGATCGTCCGTCTCGAGGTCCGTGTCGCAGCCCGGGCAGGCCCGGGGCGCGACCAGCTCGAGAAGACCGAGCGCGATGGCGCGGAGCATGGGCCCCTCCTCGGGCGCCGCCGTCCCCGGTTGCGCACGCGTCCCCGGAGCTAATGCGTGGCCGTGCCCGGCGCGTCCCGCACCGGGAGGATCGGCGCCCAGCGGAGGGCGAAGAGGAGCGCGTCGTCGATGCGCTGGCCGCGGTCCGAGAAGAAGAGGGCGTTGGTGTCCACGGGGCGCCGCTCCGCCACGAAGACGATGCCCTGGCCGGCGCGGTCGTAGCCGAGCTGCACGACGGCGTTCTCGAGCCAGCGCCCGCCGCCCTCGAAGGTGAGCGTGCGCGGGAGCGTGTAGAAGCCCTCGGCCGGGAGCGCGACCAGGCTCTCGCCCCAGCTCGCGTCGTCGACGTCCGTGGTCGGCTCACGCCAGAACCAGCGGTTGTGCTCGTTGTAATGCGGCACGACCACGAAGGCGCCGTCCTCACCGCGCTTGCCCACGTACACGAGGCGGTCGGCGGGGATGGCGTCGGCCGCCTTCGGGTGCGCGACGGTCGTGCGGTAGAGGCCGGGCTCGGGAAAGGCCATGCTTCGACCCGTCGCATGCTCTCGCCCCGGAGGCCAGCGCCGCGTGCCCTCGGCGCGCCGATCGTCGCGCCTTCGTGCGCCGCCCGGAGGGCGCGCGCGGCCTTCGCCACGTTCCTCCTTCTGGCCGCGTGCGCGCGCCCGGCGCCGCCGGATCTCGCGCCCGTGGAGGTGCTCCGCGTGGGCCTCGACCCCGGCCCCGAGGCCGAGCGGGCCGCCCGGCGCTTCGCCGAAGGGGGGCGCGTCGTGCATCGCCGGATCGCGGGCAAGGACGTCGCCGCCTTCGCGGCCCGCGACGCGCGCGCTGGCCGAACGTTCGTCCGCATCTACACGACGCGGGGCCTCGCCTTCGCCATGGACGCGCCCTCGGAGCATCACCGCGTGGCGCACATCGATCTCCTCGAGGTGCCGCGCGCCGGCGAGGACCACGACCTCGACGGGGACGGCTCGGCCGAGCTCGTCCTCGCCTCCCGGGACGAGGCCCGCGGGCGGCGCTGCCTCGCGCTCATCCGCGTGGACGGCCGCGGGGCACTCCGCGAGGTCGCGCTGCCGCTAGGGGCCTTCGGGGGCACCGGCTGCGTCGAGGGGCTCGCCGATCTCGCGGGCGGGCCGGCGCTCGAGGCCCTCGCGCTCGTGCGCTACCCGGCGCTCTCGGTCGGGCGGCCGCCGGCCGTGCCGGTGATGTTCGGGGGCGGCGCGGCGTGGGGGCCTGTGCCGCCGGGCGCGGCGCGTCCCTACTACGCGGCGCAGGACGCCGAGCGCGTGGCGGCGCTGGGCGCGGCCGAGACCTTCGCCGAGCGGCACCGCCTCGCCGTCGAGCGTGCGGGTCTCGCCCGGGTCCAGGGCGCGCCGGCCGAGGCGCAGGTCGCGCGCTACCTCGAGAGCCTCGGGCCCGTGGACCCCTCCCGGCGCGCCCGCGTGGCGGCGACGCGGGACTTCATCGAAGGAGGCTGGCGCCTTCCGGACGCGGAGGAGCCGCCCGCGGAGGTCGGTCGGCCTCGCGTGATCGCCCCCGCCGATTGAAGCCTCGCCTCGACCTGCTAGTCCGAGGCCTTCCCATGGCCAAGAAACGCCGCGTGGACGAGGGCGTGCCCGGCATGGAGCTGCTCGTCTGCCGCAACCCCAAAGCGGCCAAGCGCTACGAGATCGAGGAGCGCCTCGAGGCCGGCATGCAGCTTCAGGGCTCCGAGGTGAAGAGCCTGCGCCAGCGCCGCGGGGACCTCGACGGGGCCTTCGCCACCGTCGCGAACGGCGAGCTCTTCCTGCACAAGATGCACATCCCGAAGTACGAGCAGGGCGGGCCGCACTACAACCACGAGCCCCGGCGGACGCGGAAGCTCCTGGCGCACAAGCGGGAGATCCAGCGTCTCCACGGCCGGCTCACGGCGGAGGGCTACACGCTCGTCCCGCTCCAGGTCTACTTCAAGAGCGGCGTCGCCAAGGTGCAGCTCGGCCTCGGCAAGGGGCGCAAGATCGTGGACGACCGCGAGTCCATCAAGCGCAAGCAGGACCTCAAGGAGGCCCGCGCCGCCGTGGACCGGGGCAAGGGCCGCCGGTGACGGCGGACCCGGGCGATACCGGGACGCCGTTGACGGCGGACCGCAACGATACCGGGACGCCGGTGACGGCGGACCCGGGCGAGCCCCCGCCGCCGATGACCATCGCCGTGCGCATCACCGACGCCGATGGGGCCTTTCTCGCCTATGCCGGCGGGATCCTCGAGCTCGTCAGCCCGGCGCCCTTCGCGCCCGGCGCGCCCACGCGCTTCGAGGTGGACGGCATCCCCCTCGAGGGCAAGAGCCTCGGCAGCAAGCGCCGGCCGGACGGGGATTTCCACGTCCGCTTCCGGCTCATCAACCTCCGCCGGGAGCACCGCCTCCGCCTCGAAGCCCTCGCGGGCTGAGGGGTCAGGACGCGAAGAGGAAGCCGCCGCTCCCGGGCCACCCCTCGACGAAACCGCGGCCCACGAGCGCCTCGCGGATCGTCGTGCGCGCGCCACGCGCCCCCACCGCGACGACGACGAAGGGCGACGCGTCCGCGGCGGGGAGCGCCTCCGTCGGGCGCACGGGCCGGCCCCGGGCCTCGCGCTTTTGGGGATCGACGTCCAGGAAATACGCCGGCCGGCGCCCCTCCGCCTCGAGGGCACGCGCGAGCGCTTTCCCGGTCCTCCCGGCGCCCCAGAGCACGAAGGCCCCGTCGTCCAGCAAGGGCGCCAGGTAGCGCGCGCGAAGCGGCGGAAAGGCCTCGGGCCGGTACTTCGCATGCGCGAAGGTCGCGCGCCCTTCGTGATGCCGCCAGCGGAGGTGCAGGGCGGGCAGCTTCGCGAGCTCCCACCCGCGCGTGAGCAGGCGGAGCCAGAGCTCGTAGTCCTCGGGGAAATCCCCCTCGCGGTAGCCGCCCACCTCGGCCAGCGCCGCCGCGCGGAGCATCGTCGCCGGATGGCAGAGCGGCGCCTCGACGAAGGCCTCCCGGCGATGGTCCGCGGGCGTGAGGAGCGCGTTCTGCCAGGCGACGTAGCGGCGGAGGCCCTCGCCGACGACGGGCTCCGGGAAGGCCTCGACGCGGGACGCGAGCGCCCCGACGCGCGGGGCC
>JBCDGX010000644.1:0-3804 GCA_038750805.1 Myxococcota bacterium | reverse complement strand
GGCTCGACGAGCACCGCGTCCCCCCCGTGGAGGTGCGCGCTGCCGCCGGGAAGTGAGGGGCCGACCACGAGCACGTGGCCGCGCTCGACGCTCACCCGGGTCGCTCGCTCCGGCGTCAGCGCGACCTCGAAGGCCGTCCCGAGCACCTCTACGCGTGCCGAGCCGGCGTCCATGCCCCAGGCCCGCGGACCGCTGGGGACCACGTCGAAGTGGGCGCGCCCCTCCTCGAGCACGAGCATGACGCGCCGCCCGTCGTTGACGACGACCTCGCCCCGGGTCCCGGGCGCGAGCGTGAGCCGCGAGCCGTCCGAGAGCGGGAGCGCGCGCTCCGCGTCGGCGTTCAGGTCGGTGAAGGCCGAGCCATCGGCGAGCGTGAGCGGACCCGCGCCCGTGTCCTCGGGCAGCACCTGAACCGTGGCGACGGCAAGCGCCGCGAGCAGTGCGACCCCGCCGGCCACGCCCCCCGCCGCGCGCTGCCGGGCGCGCCTTCGGCGTCGCCGGAGGCGCTTCTCCGCGACCCCCGGCCAGGCCTTCTGCAGGTCGCCGTCGCCGAGGGGCTCCCCGAAGGCGCGCTGCGTCTCGCTCGCCCCGCTCACGGCGTCCCCTCCAGGTCGGCGACGTGCGCTGCCACGCGCCGCTCGGCCTCGCGGAGGCGGCGCTTCACCGTGGATTCCGAGCACCGGCAGGCCTCGGCGATCTCCCCGATGCGCTGGCCCTCGACCACGCGAAGGAACCAGCAGATGCGCGCCTCGGAGCTCACCTCCCGGAGCGCCCCGGCCACCAGCCGAAGCTCGGCGCCGGCGTCGGTGCCTTCCGAGCCGATGGTTTCGCCGACCTCGCGGGATACGAAGCCGAGGCGGCGGCGGAGGGTCCGGCGCCGGAGCCGGCGGTGCACCTGATGCACGGTGATCTGCCGGAGCCAGGCGCCGACGCGCTCGGGCTGGCGGAGCTTTTCGATGCTTTCGAAGGCCTCGACGAAGGTGTCCTGGACGACGTCGAGGGCCGCGTCCCGGTCCCCCAGGATGCGCGCCGCGAGGTTGCCGAGGGGCTTCGCGTAGCGACGGTAGAGCGCCTCTTCGGCCCAGCTGTCGCCGGCGCACATGCGCCGTACCAGCTCGGCGTCGTCGGGGATGGTGAGGTGCTGGACGGCGGCTCGGCGGCGCGGCGGATCCTCTTTCGCCACGCGGTGCCGCGCCTCGTCGTCGGTCTCCGCGACCGCGCCTCCGGATCCCTGCAACGCCATGGCTCTCGCGGGTACGGGCCACGAGCGGCCGAAAACGGGCCAAGGAACCCGTCGCCGCCCGTCGGCGCGTACTCCCGGGAGCTTATGCCACGGCGCCGGGCGGGGTGATCACCCCGAAGACCGCGCCCGTCGGGTCCTGCGCCACGAACATCCGGCCGACGCCCTCGACGTCCATCATGTCCGAGAGCGCGGCGCCGCCGAGCCCCGCGATGCGCTCGCGCGTCGCGTCCACGTCCTCCACCTGCACCCAGGTGAGCCACATCGCCGGCGCCTCGGGGTTCATCGCCGCCATGGCCCCACCGACCATGCGCTCGCCGTCCTTGAAGATGTGGTAGGGGCCCTGCGGCATCGGCATGGCCTCGGAGCTCACGCCGAAGGTCTTCTCCACCCAGGCGACGTCCGCGTCGAGGTCCTTGCTGTGGAGCTCAACCCAGTGGAAGGCGCCGGGGCCCGCCGGCGGGTTGCTCGAGCTCGCCTCGTCGGCCTCGTTATACACGCTCACCGGCGCGCCGCTGGGCGTCGTGACCACGCTGAAGCGCCCCGGCGGGATGTCCATCGGCTCCACGAGGAGCTGGCCACCGTTCGCGACCGCAGCCTTTGTCGTCGCGTCCACGTCCTCGACGCGGAGGTAGTTCTCGAAGTGGCTCGGCTGGCCGGGCTGGGCCGGGGCGGCCAGGTGCGCGCGCGGGATGTCCCCGACGGCGAACATCGTCGCCTCGCCGTCGCCCATGGGCGCGACCTGCACGCTCCAGCCGAGGGCCTCCGTGTAGAAGGCCTTCGCCGCGTCCGTGTCGGTGCTGATGACCCCGACCCAGCAGAACTCGTTGTTGTTGAACGCCATCGCCGTCTCCTTTCGGGCCGCCGTTGGCCCTCGTCCCCTCGACGCGGCACCGCCGCCGATTTCGACGGCGGCCGCGAGAAACGTGAGGGGACTCTCGGAGAAAGGCGCTCAGACGGGGCGCGTGCCGGCGTGTGAGTCGTTCACGCGCACGCGAAAGCGCTCGGGGGCCGTCGCCGTGAAGGACGCGTGAATCCGTCCCCGCTCGATCGCGGTGGTCTCAAAGCCCGCCGCGCGGAAGCGCGCCTCGCCCTCCTCGATGCCGTCGACCATCAGGTCGAAGCTCACCTCGTGGACGGCGTCGTCCTTCGCCTCGCGCACCACGATGTGGGTTCCGCCGCGCAGCTCGAGCACGGCGAAGGCGTCCCGCACCACGATGGGCCGGACCCCGATGGCCTCGAGGCGGGCCACTGCTTCCCGCACCGGTCGCGCCTCCATGAACACGTGGCCGACGGCCACCCCGGGTCGTGCATCGCTCATGGGTCCTTGGACGTGCGGAGCCGCCCTGCCGTGACGCGGCGGGCTCAGCCGTAGTCGATGACGAGGCGCGTCCGGACCACGTCGACGCCCTCGATCTGCCCCGTGCGCTCGAGGCGTTCGAGGCGCGCGTCCACCCGGGGCGCGCGCACGAAGCGGGCGAGCCCTTCCGCGTAGCCGGGGAAGACGGCCTGGAACCACGGGTAGACGAGCAGCTCGGGCATGCCCTCGAGCTCCACCTCGAGCCGCGCCGAGCCGCGCCGATGTACGGTGGCCTCGATGAAATCGAAGTAGAGCGCGAAGCCGCGGGCCATGCGGAGCGCCGCGCCCGAGGGCGTCGCCAGCTTCGCGATGAAGCGGTACACGCCGGACACGTCCGTCTCGACCTGCGCGGCCGAGCGCGCGTGCACGAACTCCTGGAAGCTCGTGCCGGTCAGGCGCCCGCAGACCAGCCCTGCCTCGATCAGCGGGGCGATGTCGTAGGAGCTGCTCCGAAGGAAGCCGTCCTCGAAGAAGGCCCGAGAGGCCGGACGAAGCGCGTGCGCCTGGGCGCCCTGGCCGCCGGGCACGTTCGCCTCGACGTAGCTCTGGTGGGCAAGGAAGGTCCCCCCCTTGACCCGGAAAGGGCTCTCGCCGGGGCGAAAGGGCCAGGCCTCGAGCTGTGCCGAGATGCCGTGGTCCATCATGGACGCTCCCGGCGGGCTGACGCTGACGCTCATCCGTCCCGTTGGAACGGTCGAGGGCCACGAAAGCTGTGGGACCGCGGACGGTGTCCGTGGTTTCCCCGAGCTCGCGGAGGCGCCCTCCTGCCGGCTCAGCCCTGGCTGAGGTCTTCCGCGATCATGAAGGCGTTGCCGTCGGGGTCGTAGAAGGTCGCGAGCTTCACCATGCCGGGGACGTGCATGGTCTCGCCGTCGAAGCGGACGTCCCGCTCCTCGAGGGCCGCGCGCGCCGCGTCGCAATCCTCGACGCCGAAAACCGGCACGCAGTTCCCGGGGCTCGGCGCGTCCGTGTCGCCGAAGCCGAGGGTCACGCCCGGGGTCATGGTCGAGAGCTCGGTCCAGCCCATCTCGTCGTTCGAGAAGAGCTCCTCGAGGCCGAAGTGGTCCTGAAACCACTTCGAGGTGGCGGCCCGGTCCCGGACGGTGAGCGAAAGCGTGATCTGATCGGTGAGCGTGACGGTCGCCATGGCTTCTACGTGCCTCCCATCTGCTATATATAGCAACTATAAAAAGTGGACAACGTC
>JBCDGX010000643.1:0-3812 GCA_038750805.1 Myxococcota bacterium | reverse complement strand
GTTCGTGCAGATGTTCGAGGTCGCGCGCTCCCGGCGGATGTGCTGCTCGCGCGTCGAGAGCGTGAGCACGAAGCCGCGCACCCCGTCCTGGTCGACGGTCTCGCCGACGAGGCGCCCGGGCATCTGGCGCACGAACTTCTGCCGGCAGGCGAAGAGTCCGACGCCGGGTCCGCCGAGCTGCGGCGGCACGGCCAGCGCCTGGCCCTCGCCGACGCAGATGTCCGCGCCGAGGGCGCCCGGGGCCTTCAGCTGGCTGAGCGCGTAGGGCTCCGTCGTCGAGGTGACCAGGAGCGCGCCCTTGTCCGCCGCGAGCTTCCGGAGCGCCGCGAGGTCCTCGACGCTGCCGAAGAAGGTCGGGTAGCCGACGACCAGCGCGGCGCTGTCGTCCCGGAGGAGCGCCTCGACCTGCGCGAGGTCCGTGCGCCCGTCGGCGCCGAGCGGCGCGACGTCCATCTTCGCCTCGCCGTCGTCGACGGCGCCGAGGTAGGTGCGCGTCGTGTCGAGCGCGTCCGGGTGGATGCCCGCGCTCACCACCACGTGCTTCCGCTTCGTGACCCGCCGGGCCATCAGCACCGCTTCGGCGCAGCCGCTCGCCGCGTCGTACATGGAGGCGTTGGCGACCTCCATGCCGAAGAGCTGGCAGACCATGGTCTGGAACTCGTAGATCGCCTGGAGCGTCCCCTGGCTGACCTCGGCCTGGTACGGCGTGTAGGCCGTGTAGAACTCCGAGCGCAGGAGGAGCTGGTCGACCGCCGGGGGGATGTGGTGGTCGTACATCCCGCCCCCGAGGAACGAGAGCTTCCGGGCGCTCGCGTTCTTGTCGGCGAGCGCCTCGAGGTGCCCCATGAGCGTGGCCTCGTCGAGGGAGGGCTCGAGGTCGAGGGGCTTCGCCATCAGCGCCGGAGGCACGGCGGCGAAGAGGTCGTCGATGGAGGACACGCCGATGCGCGCGAGCATCTGGCGAACCTCGTCCGGGGTGTGGGGCAGGTAGCGCATGGGTTCGCGCGGGCGGGCGAGGGGAGCCCGGCCGCGAGCGCCAACCCTGGGCCCTGCCTCCCCCTGGTTCAAGCGCGGGACCGGAGGTCCCGTGCGCTCACTCGATCTTGCCGACGAAATCCTCGTACTGATGGGGCTCCATCAGGGACTCGAACTCGCCGGGATCGTTGACCTTGATCCGCACCATCCACCCCTTGTCGTAGGGGCCTTCGTTGACCAGCTCGGGGCTGCCCTCGAGCTCGTCGTTCACTTCGACGATCTCGCCGCTGACGGGCGCGAAGAGCTCCGAGACGGTCTTCACGGACTCGATGTCGCCGAAGCGCTCGTGGGCCTGCACGTCGCTCCCGACCTCCGGGAGGTCCACCAGGGTGACGTCGCCGAGCTGCTCCACCGCGTAGCCGGTGACGCCGACCTCGACGACAGAGTCGTCGAGGAGCCGCGCCCACTCGTGGTCCTTCGTGTAGCGCAGGTCGCTGGGGTAACTGGCCATCTCTCACTTCGCTCGCTTGTAGAAGGGCGTCTTCACGACGACCGCCGGCACGTGCTTGCCGCGGATCGCGATGGCGAATGTCGTGCCGATCTTCGCCAGGCCTCTGGGCACGTAGCCGAGGCCGATGTTCTTGCCGACCGTGGGGCCGGGGCTCCCGCTCGTGACGACGCCGAGGGCCTCACCGGCCGTGCCGTCGTCGCCGAGAGCGTGAATGGGGTAGCCGTGCCGGGCGATGCCGCGGCCGGTCATCTCGAAGCCGACGAGCTTTCGCGCGGGCTTCGCTTCCTTCACGGCGCGGAGGGCGTCCCGGCCGATGAAGTCGCCGTGGTCGAGCTTGACGACCCAGCCGAGGCCGGCCTCGTAGGGGTTCGTCGTCTCGTCGATGTCGTTGCCGTAGAGCGCGAGCTTCGCCTCGAGGCGGAGCGTGTCCCGGGCGCCGAGGCCGGCGGGCGTGGCGCCGGCCGCGAGGAGCGCGTCCCAGAGCGTGCGGGCGTCCGCGTTCGCGCAGAAGAGCTCGAAGCCGTCCTCGCCCGTGTAGCCGGTGCGGGCGGCGATGCACGGGACGCCGGCGACCTCGCCGTCGGCGAGCTGGAAGAAGCCGAGCTCGGCGAGCGCCTCGCCGCCGGCGGCGCGGAGGGCCTTCTCGGCGTCGGGGCCCTGGAGCGCGAGGAGCGCGTACTCGTCGCTCCGGTCCGCGTACCTCAGGTCCGCGCCTTCGAGCTCCTTGGCGAAATGCCCAGCGATCTTGGCGCGGTTGCTCGCGTTGCAGACCACCATCACGCGGTCTTCGCCGCGCCGGTAGACGATGAGATCGTCGAGGATGGTGCCCTCGGCGTTGGTGCAGACCGTGTAGAGGGCCTTGCCGACGGGGAGCGCCGCGACTGCGTTCGTCACCAGCCGGTCGACGGCCGCGACGGCCTCGGGACCCTCGATGAAGAGCTCGCCCATGTGCGAGACGTCGAAGAGCCCGACGCGCTCGCGGACCGCCGCGTGCTCGGCTTTGATGCCCTCGTATTGCACCGGCATCGCGTACCCGGCGAAGGGCACGAGGCGACCGCCGAGGGCCACGTGGGCCGCGTGCAGCGGGGTTTGCCGGAGGTCGGCATGAGCGTCGTCGGCCACGGTTGGGCGCGCATAACACACCGGTCGCGAGACCATCAACCGCGCCCGCCCCCCTTTCTGGACGCGACGCCGAGCCCCCATCGGGGAGGCGCCTCTCCCGGTCCGGCGGAGCTGCGCTCACCGCCCCCTTCGAGGGCGCGAAGAGCCCCCATCATGGACACGCCTTTCGCTCTCGACGCTCCCCTCGGCCCCGACGCGCCCGACCCCCGCCGCACCGAGCCCCTCGGCCTTCCGCCGCGCCAGGGCCCGGCCGCGCTGCGCCTGCTGGTGGAGCGTGGCGACCGCACCCGCATGCGTCGCTTCGACGAGACCCTCGTGGTGGGCTCCGGCGGAGGGGTGGACGTGCTCCTCCGCGATCGCTTCGTGAGCCAGCGGCACCTTCGGCTCACGCGCACGGCGGCCGGAGCGCTCCTCGAGGATCTCGGCAGCCGGAACGGCACCTGGGTGGACGGGCGCCGCGTCGGGACCCTGGAGATCGGCCCCGGCACGCGGGTGCGCGTCGGCCGGACGGACCTCGTGCTCGTCGCCGAGCCGGGGCCCCGCGCCGGCGCGGAGAGCGCGGACTTCGTCGCGGCCTCGGCCTCGATGCAGCGTCTCCTCGGCGAGGTCGACCGCGTGGCGGGGCTCGCCTGGCCGGTGCTGGTCTTCGGCGAGTCCGGTGCGGGCAAGGAGGGCATCGCGCGGGCGCTCCACGACCGGGGCCCGCGCCGGGACGGGCCCTTCGTCGCCCTGAACGCCGGGGGCATCGCGCCAACGCTCGTCGAGAGCGAGCTCTTCGGGCACGAGCGGGGCGCCTTCACCGGGGCCGCGCAGCGCCACCGCGGCGCCTTCGAGCGGGCGGACGGGGGCACGCTCTTCCTCGACGAGATCGGCGAGCTCCCCCTCGCGCTCCAGGCAAGGCTGCTCCGGGTGCTCGAGGAGTGGCGCATCCAGCGCCTCGGCGCGGAGACGAGTCGGCCCGTGGACGTGCGCCTCGTCTGCGCGACGCATCGGGACCTGGTTCGGGCCGTGGGCGAGGGCGCCTTCCGCGAGGACCTGCTCTACCGGATCCGCCGCCTCGTGCTTCGGGTGCCGCCGCTTCGGAGCCGGCCCGCGGACGTGGGTCCCCTCGCCCGCTTCTTCCTGGGGCGCCTGGGCGGGGCCCTCGCGGGCCGGCAGCTCACCCCGGCGGGGCTCCAGCGCCTCGCGGCGCATGGCTGGCCGG
>JBCDGX010000642.1:0-3815 GCA_038750805.1 Myxococcota bacterium | reverse complement strand
CGAAGGCGAGCGTGCCCTCCTCGTCGGCGATCTGCGCGCCGCGGTAGTAGGTGGCCGCCGCCGCGTCGGCGTCGCCCAGCGTGCAGAAATCGATGGGCCCCTCGGAGTAGAGGCCGCTGTTCCGCGTGTGCCAGATCTCGAAGCGCGCGCCGGCCAGGGGCGCGCAATCGCCGTCCAGGACCCGGAGCGCGAGGCGCACCGGGAGGCCCGGGAAGCCCTCGCTCACGTCCTGGCGGAGCGGCGCGCTGGTGTAGCAGGGCCCCGGCGTGGACTCCGCGAAGAGCGCGCACTCGGCGCTCCCCGCGAAGGGGTCCGGGTAGCTGGCGACGTCGGTCATCGCGGCGGTGCCTCCGCTCGCCCAGCCCGCCGGCGGGGGCATGTCCACGCCGACGTCCGCCGCCCCGAGGTCGCGGCCGCCGTCGAGCCCCGTTCCCGCGTCCCCGCCGCCTCCTCCGGGCTCGTCGTCGGTGGCGCCGCAGCCCAGCGCGGGGACGAGGACCGTGGTTCCGAGGGCGCGGAGCGCGGTGCGACGAGACATCGAGGCTCTCATGCCCGCCAGCATGGGCCGCTCGGGTCGCCGGCACCAAGGCGCGAAGGACGCGGATTCCTTCACAGGCTTCGAAGGCGGCGTCGGCGCGACCGCGCGCGATTTCTTGCTAGGCTGCTCGCACCGCACCGCCGTCGACCCCGCCCCAGAGCTGGCCCGGCCGGCGGGGTGGCCGAACCGGATGACCGACGACCAGAACATCGAGGCCCTCGTCTCGGACCTCGCCCGGCGGGCCAAGGAGGCCTCCCGCGCCCTCGCGGCGGCGCCGACGCGGACGAAGAACGCGGTCCTCGCGCGCGTCGCCGAAGCCCTCGAGACCGAGGAGGTGCGCGCGCGCGTGCTCGCGGCGAACGCCGAGGACCTCGCGGCGGCGAAGGAAGCGGAGCTCGCGCCGGCCCTCGTCGACCGCCTCGCCCTCGACGCGAAGCGCCTCGCGGGCGTCGTCGCGGGTCTCCGCCAGGTCGCCGCGCTCCCCGACCCCGTCGGCGCCCTCGTGCAGCATCGGCGCCTCCCGAACGGCCTCGAGGTCGCCCGCATGCGCGTGCCCCTCGGCCTCCTCGGCATCGTCTACGAGTCCCGGCCGAACGTCACCGTCGACGCCGCGGCGCTTTGCCTGAAGAGCGGCAACGCCGTCGTGCTCCGCGGCGGCAAGGAGGCCTTCCGCTCGAACGGCGCGCTGGCCGCGGTCTTCGCCGACGCGCTCCGCGCCGAGGGCCTGCCCGAAGAGGGCGTCGTGCTCCTCCCCACGACCGATCGGCGCGCCACGAAGGCGCTGATCGGCCTCGAGGGCGTGCTCGACCTGGTCATCCCGCGCGGCGGCGAAGGGCTGATTCGCTTCGTCACCGAGCACGCCCGGGTGCCCGTCATCCAGCACTACAAGGGCGTCTGCCACGTCTACGTCGACGGCGAGGCGGACCTCGACAGGGCCCTCGCCATCGCGGCGAACGCGAAGATGCAGCGAACGGGCGTGTGCAACGCCATGGAGACGCTCCTCGTCGACGCAGCCGTGGCCCCGACCTTCCTCCCGCGCGTCGCCGAGGCCATGGCCGAGGTGCGGCTCCACGCCGACGGGCGCGCGCGGACCTTCCTGCCGGCGGCCGAGGCCGCCACCGACGAGGATTGGGACCGCGAGTACCTCGCCATGGAGCTCGCCGTCGCCGTCGTCGACGGCCTCGAGGGCGCCCTCGCGCACGTCGCGCGCCACGGCTCCCAGCACACCGAGGCCATCGTCACGGAGTCCTACGAGCGGGCCCGGCGATGGGTCCGCGAGGTCGACGCGAGCTGCGTGCTCGTGAACGCCTCGACGCGTTTCAACGATGGCTTCCAGCTGGGGCTGGGAGCCGAGATGGGCATCTCGACCACGAAGCTCCACGCCTACGGCCCCATGGGCCTCGAGGAGCTCTGCGCCCTCAAGTGGGTGGGCTTCGGAGAGGGGCAAATCCGCACGTGACCGAGCCTTCCAAGAACGTCGATCGCGCGGCGACGCCGCGTCCTTCCGCCACCGATGGCGCGCCGACCCTCGACGGGAAGGCGACGGCCCTGGCCGTCGCCGAGGCGGCGCTCGACAAGAAGGCCCAGCAGATCGAGGTCATCGATCTGCGCGGCATCGTCGACTACGCCGACTTCGTCGTCGTGGCCTCGGGTCGCAGCGACCGGCAGGTCGCCGCCATCGCGAAGGGCATCGAGGACGACCTCAAGGCCCAGCACGGCATCCGCTGCCTGGGCGTCGAGGGGCTGCCCCAGGGGCGCTGGGTGCTCATGGACTTCTCGGACGTGATCGTGCACGTGTTCCACCAGGACACGCGCGGCTATTACGACCTCGAGTCGCTCTGGATCGACGCCGCCCGCGTGGACCTCGAGATCCCCGGGCGCGAGCAGGAGATCGCCGAGGCGAACCGCGAGTACGCCTTCGACGACGACTGACGTGCAGGTGCACGTCGTCGCCGTCGGCAAGGTCAAGGAGCGGGGCGTCCGCGAAGCCGTCGACGATTACCTCGGTCGCATCGGCCGCTACGCGCGCGTGCGCGTCGCGGAGCTGAAGGACGGCGACGACGCCGAGGTCACGGCGCGCTTCTTCAAGGCCATCCCGGACCGCTCGCGGGTGGTCGCCCTCGAGGTGGAGGGAAAGGCGCTCTCGAGCCAGGGGCTCGCGGAGCTCGTCGGGCGCTGCGAGGGGGAGGGCGTGCAGAGCCTCGTCTTCCTCATCGGGGGGAGCTACGGGCTGCCGGCGGCCGTGCGCGCGCGCGCGGACGTCGAGCTCAGCCTCTCGCGCATGACGCTCCCGCATCGCCTCGCGCGCCTGCTCCTCGCCGAGCAGGTCTATCGCGCCTTCACGATCCTCCGAAACGAGCCCTACTCGCATTGACCGGGAGGGCCTGCGAGCGGCGGCACACGACCCGGGGAAGCAAGTCCGCGCCGAGGGGTTCAGGGGGCATGCCGCGCACCGTCCTCGCTCTCGCCCTGGTCCTGCTGGGCTGCGCCTCCGCCGGCTCGGCGAGCCTCTCGAGCGCGCTCGAGGCGCAGGGCGTGGACCTCGGGGCGCTCTTCGCGCCGCCGATCGCCGCGGAGCTCGAGGCCGTGCGCGCGGATTGGGCGCGCCGGGAGCTCGGCGCGCGGAACGTCGAGGTCCTCCTCGAGGAGCACATCGCGGACGGGCGCACGCTTCGGGTGCTCGCGCACGACGTCGGCCCCGCGCGGCACGTCGGTGCGCTCATCGTGCCGGCGGAGGACGCGCCGGTCCCCGAGGGCGGGTTTCCCGTCACGCTCTCGCTCTCGGGCTTCGGGCCGCCCTTCGAGATCACCGTCGCGCCGGAGCCGCAGCCCGAGGACGCCATCCCCGTCGTCGCGCTCCTCCCGGCCTTCCGCGGACACACGATGATCGTCGGGGAGCGCCGCTTCGAGGCCACGGGGCCGCGCTTCGATCAATGCGACGGGGGCGGGGACGACGCGCTCGCCTTCACGAACGCGGCGCTCGAGGTCGAGGCGCGGGCCCGCCGGGACGCGCTCGTCGCCGTGGGCGGAAGCCGCGGGGGCAACGTCGCGCTCCTCCTCGGCGCCCGGGACCCGCGCATGGCGGCCGTGGCCAGCCTCGCCGGGCCGACGCGCTACCTCGAGCGAGCGTGGCTCGACCATCCGAACCTCGGCGTGCTCTACGACGAGTGGTTCGTGCGGGGCCTCCTCGACGCCACCGGGACCCTCGCCGAGGCGCGCCGGCGCATGATCGCGTGCTCGCCCGCCTATTTCGTGGCCGACCTCCCGCGGGTGCAGG
>JBCDGX010000641.1:0-3828 GCA_038750805.1 Myxococcota bacterium | reverse complement strand
TCGACGACGACCGCATGCGGCTCCGCGAGGGCGAGACGCCGCAGATGAAGAAGGTCCGCTTCCGCACCCTCGGCTGCTACCCGCTGACCGCGGGCGTCGAGTCCGAGGCGGAGACCGTCGAGGAAGTCATTCAGGAGATGCTGCTGACCAAGTGGTCCGAGCGGCAGGGCCGGCTCATCGACTTCGATGAGGAAGCCTCCATGGAGAAGAAGAAGCGCGAGGGGTACTTCTGATGGCCGAGCTTCAGCCTGGCGCCGGCGGCGAGGGCGCCCTGGTTCGCGACAACATCTCCGAGTACCTCCAGCGCTATCAGCGCAAGGAGCTGCTCCGCTTCGTGGCCGTGGGCAGCGTCGACGACGGCAAGTCGACGCTCATCGGCCGGCTGCTTCACGACACGGGCATGGTCTATCAGGACCAGCTCGATGCGGTGAAGAAGGCCACGACGATGGAGGACGAGGAGATCGACTTCTCGCTCTTCACCGACGGCCTGAAGGCCGAGCGCGAGCAGGGCATCACCATCGACGTCGCCTACCGCTACTTCGCCACGGAGAAGCGGAAATTCATCATCGCCGACACGCCCGGCCACGTTCAGTACACGCGGAACATGGTCACCGGCGCGTCGACGGCGAACGTCGCGCTCATCCTCATCGACGCGCGCCATGGCGTGCTCGAGCAGAGCCGGCGCCACGGGTACATCGCGTCGCTCCTCGGCATCCGGCACCTGGCCGTCTGCGTGAACAAGATGGACCTGGTGGGCTACGACCCGCAGGTCTACGAGCGCATCCGTGCCGAGCTCAGCGAGTTCACGAAGGACCTGAGCTTCGCCGACGTCACCTACTTCCCGATCAGCGCGCTCAAGGGCGCGAACGTCGTCGCGCACTCGGACAAGACGCCCTGGTACGACGGCCCGACGGTGCTCGAGTACCTCGAGAACGTGCCCATCGCGCGGGACCGGAACCTCGAGAGCTTCCGCCTTCCCGTGCAGATCGTGCTTCGCCCGAACCTCGACTACCGCGGCTTCGCGGGCGAGGTGGCCAGCGGCAAGGTGAAGCCCGGCGACGAGGTGCTCGTGCTCCCCGCGGGGACGCGCTCGAAGGTGAAGGCCATCGACACCTACGACGGCACCCTCGACGAGGCCTTCGCGCCGCAGGGCGTCGTGCTCCGCCTCGAGGACGAGGTGGATTGCAGCCGCGGCGATATGATCGTCCATCCGAACGATCGGCCGAAGGTCACGCGCACCTTCGACGCGCACATCGTGTGGATGGCCGAGGCGGACCTCGACCCGCAGAAGACCTACGTCCTGAAGCACACGACGCAGGAGACCCGCGCGCAGATCGACGCGGTGCAATGGCGCAAGGACCTCGAGACCCTCGAGGAGGCGCCGGCGAAGACGCTCGGCCTGAACGACATCGGCCGGCTCCGGCTGACGACGCACAAGCCGCTCTACGTCGACGGCTACCAGAAGAACCGAGCGACCGGCGCCTTCATCCTCATCGACTCGCTGACGAACAACACCGTCGGCGCGGGCATGGTCATCGGCGACGAGGCCGGCGCCGGCACGCAGGACCTCGACGCGGCGCTCAAGGAGCTCCGCGCGGGCTCGGGCCTTCGGCCGCAGACGCAGGTGAGCCCGAAGGAACGCGTGGAGCGCACGGGTCAGAAGGGCGCAACGGTCTGGCTCACGGGCCGGCCGGGCAGCGGTCGCTGGAGCCTCGCCTACGCGCTCGAACGGCACCTCTTCGACCTCGGGCGGACCGCGACGGTCATCGACCCGACGGACGAGGACCTGCGCTCGATGATCAGCGCATGCAAGGCCGCCACGGACGCGGGGCTGGTCTGCATCTGCGCCTTCCCGAGCTACCACATCGAGGACCGAGAGATGCTCCGGGAGCGCATCGGCGCCGACCGGGTCATCCAGGTCTACGTGAACACGGACCCGGCGCTCTGCGCCGAGCGCCGCCCGGACGCTCAGGTCGAGGACTTCGACCCGCCGCGCCACCCGGATCTGACGATGGCCCTGGACAGCCTCCGCATCGAGGAGGCCGTGAAGACCATCGTCGACGACCTGGAGAAGCGCGGGCAGCTCGAAGCCGAGTGAGGAGGCGCCTCGGCCTACCGCGACCGAGGGCGCGCGCTGAGGCCGGGGCTTCACCGTCTTCGGTGCCCGCATTGCGAGCGCCTCGCGCATCACACCTGGCGTGTCCTCGAGGGACCCGAGAACGCCTACTACTGCCGGCGCTGCGACGGGGCCTTCTTCTACGACGGCGACAAACCGACGCGGAAGGGGACGGGCGCGGAGGCGCTCGAGCTCGCGGGACACCTCCCCTTCGCGGAGCGCGGCGCGGTCCCGCGGACGGCCTCGGAGCGTGCCTACCGAGCGAAGCGCGCGGCGGAGGGCGTGAGCGCCGACGAGGTCCCCAGCGAGCGCGAGGACTGGAACGTGCGGGACGTTCGGGCGGTGCTCTGCCGCGTCGACGCGGTCCGCGCGCGTTGGGTGGTCCGCGTCTGGCTCGTGAGCGACGAGCAGCCCGCCGTGTTCCGAAGCCGCGACGAGGACGAGGCGCTCACCTACGCGCGGGATCTCGAAGAGCAGCTCGGGCTGCTCTCCTCCCTCCCGTCGGTTCCCGAGGAGCGCTGAGCGCGCACGCTCAGGGCCGCGGGACGCCCCAGGCCTCGAAGCGGGGCGTCAGGTCGGCGCCGCTGGTCTCTTCCATCAGGTCGTGCACGAAATGCCAGCGGGGCGCGAAGCCCGGCACCTGCCCCGGTGAGAGCTCGTTCAGGGCCCGGAAGAACGCCTCGTAGTGGGCGAAGCCCCGCTCCTCGCGGAGCTCGAGGAGGAAGCAGAGCCCCTCCCAGGGATCCCAATCCCCGTAGGGGAAGGGCCCCTCGGCGCAGCGCTCGAGGTTCGGGTGGAGCGCGATGCCGAGCTGCTCGAGCGCGTTCACGCTGAAGACGTTCGGCCAGGCCTCGAGGCTCTGCTCCTGGTAGTTCCAGGCACCGTTCACGAAGGTGAAGTCGTGGCCCATCTCGTGCGTGAAGCCCCAGACCTGGGCCTCTTCGGCGGGGACGCCGGCGCGGCTGATGCGGTCCTCGTTCTCGAGGGAGACGAGGCCGAGGGCCATGCGGATCGGGTTGCCCGCGAGCATGTAGCCGGGCTGCGTACCATCCGGGAAGAAGCGGAGGCGCTGCCCGTGCTGCGGCACCGCGCCGCGGAGCGCCTCGTGGAGCTCGTAGATGGTGTCGAGGCGGTCGAGCGCCGCCGCGAGGCCGTCCCGGTCGGCGATGGCGGTCGCCGTGGGGAGCGTGGCGATGACGTGCGCGCCCGCGAGCTCGACCCAGCCGGAGCTCACGGCGGCGTAGTCGAAGGCCGCCACCTCTGCCGTGGGCACCGTCGGCACGGTCGCGCCGACGCCCTCGGGCACGCTCACGCGGACGCTCCGCGCGCCGGTCGCGCGGCGCCGGGTCTCGTAGGTCTCCCCGAGGTCGTTGCTCGGCAGCATCCCGACGAAGAGCAGACCGTCCCGCGGCGCGGTGATCGTCGCGCTCCCGCCCACGCAGGTCAGGAGCTCGTCCTTGTAGTGGAGCCCGATGCGCGCGACGAGCTGGCCCGTGACGCAGTCCGAATGATCGATCGGCTCGCCGACGGTCACGGGTCCGAGGGACCACTCGCCGCCCTCGTCGACGACGGTCGCGGTCTCGCCTTCGCGGAGGAAGAGCCCCGTCTGCACCCAGTTCTGCGCCGCCGGCACCGCGAAGCTCCGCTCGCCATAGGCCTCGCCGCCGCGCACGGGCACGCAGGTGAAGGCGTCGCTCGCGCCGCTCGGCCCC
>JBCDGX010000640.1:0-3829 GCA_038750805.1 Myxococcota bacterium | reverse complement strand
TTCGCCCTCGCCCTCGGGCTGCTCCTGGCCTGCGAGGACGACGAGCCCTCACGCGAGCTCGTGCTCCTTGCAGAAGAGCACGTCGACCCCGCCGTCCGCGTAGCGCGCCGCCCGATGGTTCTGCGTCGGAAAATCATGGGCGCAGCGCTCCTCGCCCGTGAAGTGCACGCAGCTCTCGCAGTTCCAGCGGAGCCCTCGCTCCTCGGCCTCGACGCGAAAGCGCTCGGACCAGGGGATGCGCATCAGAGCTCGATCTTGCCGACCCGGCGCGCGTGCCGGCCGCCCTCGAAGGGCGCCGCGAGGAAGGCCTCGAGGATGCCCTTGGCGAGGCCCGCCCCGACCACGCGCCCGCCCATGCAGAGCACGTTCGCGTCGTTGTGGCGCCGGCTCATCTCCGCGCTCCAGGGCTCGCTGCAGAGCGCCGCGCGGATGCCGCGATGCCGGTTCGCGCTGTACATCACGCCGAGCCCGGTGCCGCAGCAGAGGAGCCCGAAGGTCTCGCCCCCGGCGGCCCGCTCCTCGAGCACCTTGGTCACCACGGCGTGGGCGAAGTCCGGGTAGTCCACGGACTCGTGCCCGTGCGTGCCCAGGTCCTCGACCTCATGGCCGAGCTCCCGGAGATGGGCGACGAGCGCGTCCTTCAGGTCCACGCCGGCGTGGTCCGCGCCGGCGATGAAGCGGCGGGAGGCGTCAGCCATCGTGGCTCCGGAAGATCAGCGACACGTTCGTCCCGCCGAACCCAAAGCTGTTGTTCAGTACGGCCGCGAGCTTCCGCTCCTTGGCCGTGATGGGCACGAGCTCGAGCCCTTCTGCGCCCGGATCCGGGTTCTCGAGGTTGGCCGTGGGCGGCACCACGCCGTGATGGAGCGCGAGCACCGAGATCACGGACTCGAGTCCCCCGGCCGCGCCGAGCAGGTGGCCCGTGACGCTCTTCGTCGAGGACACCCAGAGCCCCTCGCTGCCCTTCGCCTGCGCGTGGGCGCCGAAGACGGAACGCGCCGCCTCGAGCTCCTTCATGTCGCCGGCCGGCGTGGAGGTGCCGTGGGCGTTCACGTAGTCGATGGCCTCCGGCGTGAGCTGCGCGTCGGCCAGGGCCGCACGCATGGCGCGGGCGGCGCCCTCCCCGCCCTCGGCGGGCTGGGTGAGGTGGTAGGCGTCGGCCGTCGCGCCGTAGCCGACGACCTCGGCGAGGATCGTCGCGCCGCGCTTCATCGCGTACTCGCGCTCCTCCATCACGAGGAGGCCCGCGCCCTCGGCGATCACGAAGCCGTCGCGATCCGAATCGTAGGGACGGCTCGCCCGCTCCGGCTCGTCGTTCCGCTTCGAGAGCGCCCGCATCGCCGCGAAGCCCCCGACCCCGAGGGGGGTCACGGCGGCCTCGGCCCCCCCGGCCACGGCGGCGTCGATGCCGCCCCGGCGGATCCATTGGAAGGCCTCGCCGATGGCGTGCGCGCCGCTCGAGCAGGCGCTGGTCGTCGTGTAGCTCGGGCCCTTGTAGCCCCAGCGCATCGAGACCTGACCCGGCGCGAGGTTCGAGATGGCGCTCGGGATGAAGTAGGGCGAGATGCGCCGCGGCCCCTTGTCGCGAAGCCGCGAGTGCTGCTCCTCGATCACGTCGAGGCCGCTCATGCCCACGCCGACGAAGGTGCCCGTACGCTCCTTCGTTGCGTCATCCGGGTCGAAGCCCGACGACGCCACGGCCTGCTCGGCGGCGCCCAGGGTGAGATGAATGAAGCGCGCCATCTCCCGGAGCCGCTTCTTCTCGATGTACGTCTCCGGGTCGAAGTCCCGGCACTCACCGGCGATCTGCACGGCGAAGCCCTCGGGGTCGAAGCCCTCGATGCGCCGGATGCCGCTCCGGCCGCCCGAGACGTTCGCCCAGGTGTCTTCGGTGGTGGCGCCGCAAGGGCTGATCGCCCCGACGCCCGTGATGACGACCCTACGGTCCATGCGCGCTTCTCTGGTCCCCTGACGCGGACGCGCCAGATGCGAAGGAATTTGCGCACCGGCCCGCGCGGCTTCCGCGCGAAAACGCGAAGCCCGAGAGCCGATGCGCGGCGCGGCTCAGCCCGCGTGCTCCTTGATGTAGGAGACCGCGTCGCCGACCGTGCGGATCTTCTCGGTGTCCTCGTCCGGGATGTCGATCTCGAACTGCTCCTCGAAGGCGAGCACGAGCTCGACGATCGCGAGGGAATCGGCGCCGAGGTCATCGATGAAGGAGGACTCGGGCTTGATGTCCTCCTTCTTCGCGTCGAGCTGCTGGCAGATGATCTCCACGACCTTCTCGTCGGTGTCCATTCGTTCCTCCGGGGGTCCGCGGCGCGCGCGCCGCGCCCTTTTTCACACCTTCCCGGGACGTCCCCGGGCCCCTCGCCGAGCGGCGAGCCTACTCGCTTAGCGCGTCAGACGTACATGCCGCCGTTCACGCGGATCACCTGACCGGTGATGTAGCCAGCTTCGTCGCTGGCCAGGAAGAGCACGGCCGCCGCGACCTCCGCGGGCGTGCCGGCGCGCCCCAGGGGCGTCTGCTCGACGAAGGCCGCCGTCGCCTCGTCCGGGAGCGCGGCGGTCATGTCGGTGGTGATGTAGCCCGGGGCCACCGCGTTCACCGTGATGCCGCGCGAGGCGTACTCCCGGGCGAGGCTCTTCGTGATGCCGAGGAGCGCGGCCTTCGAGGCCGAATACACGGCCTGGCCCGGGTTGCCCGACTCGCCGACCACGCTGGAGAGCTGGATGATGCGCCCGGCGCGCTGCTTCATCATCGGCCGGATGGCCGCCTTCGCGGCGAAGAGGGACCCTGCGACGTTCGTGTGGAAGGTCGCGTCGAGGTCCTCGGGCTTCACCCGGAGGAGCAGCCCGTCCTTCGAGATGCCCGCGTTGTTCACGAGCACGTCGAGGCGACCGTGGCGCTTGGCCACGTCCTTCACGGCGGCCTCGACCGCCGCGGTGTCCGCCACGTCGAGCGCGAGGGCCTCGGCCTTGCCGCCCGCCGCCTCGATGGCGTGCACCACCTCGGCGGCGGCGTCGGCGTTCGAGCGGTAGGTCAGCGCGACGTGGGCGCCGGCCGCGGCCAGCGTCTCCGCGATGCTGCGGCCGATGCCGCGGCTTCCGCCCGTCACGAGGGCGACCTTGTCGTCGAGGCGGAACATCATTCGTCCTTCATCAGCGCGCCCTTGAGCGCGAGGAGCGGAGCGAGGCGTGGGTCGACCTTGGCGGCGGCCGCAGCCTCGCTTTCGAGGTAGCCGACGACCTCCGGGTCGCATTCGCCCTCGGGATGCACGACGCGCATGGGCAGCTCGAGGAGGAGCTGCTCGCGCACGAGGGCGTCGAGAGCGACCTCGTCCCCGCCGAAGTAGTCACGGTCGAGGTCCTCGGGCGTCAGCTCGAGCTCGTCCGGCAGCGCCGGCGCCCCCGCCGCGGGCATGGGCTGGAGGAGGTGCGTGAAGGCCGCGTCCAGCGCGACCTCGACGGGACCGTTGCAGCGCGCGCAGGGCGCCTCGAGGGTGGTCTGCGCCTGTCCCTGCACCAGCAGGTCGGTCCCGGTCTTGGTGGCGGTCACCAAGAGCTCGCCGACGGACGCATCATCGTCCCCTGCACCGGCCGAGAGGTCGGTGTCCGCGAGGGCCTCCCGGAGCCAGGCGAAGGTCACGGGGAAGGCAAGGGTCTTCGAGCCTTCCTTCTCGACCTCCGGGAGCGACAGGACGAACGCCGCCATGGGCGCGGGAGTTACGCACGGCCCCGGGCCCTGTCAACGCTCCTCGTGCCCTCGCTCTCGTGCGAAGTCCTCGACGCGGGCGCGTAAAAACGATCGCACCTCGAGCCCCGCGGG
>JBCDGX010000639.1:0-3841 GCA_038750805.1 Myxococcota bacterium | reverse complement strand
CTCGGTCTCGAAGAGCGCGGACGAGCTCGTCGACCGCATCGACCCGGCCATCGACAACGCCACCAAGGAAGCCGAGCGCATCCTCGAGAAGATCGGCAAGGGCGCCGAGCCCCTCGCGCGCCAGGTCGGCGAGGAGCTCGGGAAGCTCGGCAAGCTCTTCCAGAGCCGCGCCGAGAAGGCGGGCCTGGCGAGCCCCGGCCGGCCCGACGACGACGACGAGTCGAAGGACCCGAGCTGAGGGCTCAAAAGAGCTCGAGGAAGCGCTTCACCGGGTTCTCCCGCCGGTAGAGCACGCGCATGGCCTTGCCCACGGCCACTCGGCTCCGCTCGCGGTAGGGATAGGCGAGCGGGTTCCGGCCCACGCGGAGGCGCCCATAGTTCACGTGGCGCTCCTCGCTGACGAGCCCGAGCGCAGCCTCCCCATGGAGCGGGACGCCCCAGGGCCCGGCGAAGGAGACCTCGGACACGCCGTAGGCGGTCACGACGCCGTTCACCATCACGACGCCGGCCCTGAGCGCCTCGGCGAGCTGCCGGCCCCGGTCCCGGTCGCGCGTGAACACGTAGCCCGCCAGCGCCGGGCCCGTGGCGTTCGCCCGGGCGATGGCCACGCGCTCGTCGTCGAAGACCAGGAAGGGGAGCACGGGCCCGAAGGTCACCTCCCGGGCGACGCGCATCTCGTCCCGCACCCCGCCGAGCACCGTCGGCGCGTAGAAGCGTCCGGGTCCTTCGTGGCGGCGTCCGCCGGTGAGGAGCGTGGCGCCCTCCTCCACCGCCCGCCGTACGGACTGCGCGACGTGCTCGAGCTGCTTCTCCGTGGTGATGGCGCCGACGTCCACGTCGTCCCCTCCCGTGTCCGGACCGACGCGAAGGGCCTGCGTGAGCTCGACGACACGGGCCGTCAGCGCGGCCTCGAGGCTCTTGTGCACGAAGACCCGCTCGACGCAGACGCTCGCCTGCCCGGCGTTCATGAACGCGCCCCAGACGAGCGAGCGCGCCGTGCGCTCGAGGTCCGCGTCGGCGCCCACGATGGCGGCCGTCTTCCCGCCGAGCTCCACGGAGCACGGCACGCCGCGGCGCGCGCAATCGGCCATCACGCGCCGCGCCGTCACCGGCGAGCCCGCGAAGAGCACGAGGTCCGGCCCGGCCTCTCGGAGCGCGACGCCGACGCTCTTGGTGCCCGTCGCGGCCTGGAGAAGCCCCCGCGGGAGGCCCGCATCCGTCGCGATGGCCGCGGCGCGACGGAAGGTCAGCGGTGTCCGGACGCTGCTCTTCACGACGATGGCGTTCCCCGCCGCGAGGGAGGCAAAGCTCGCCGCGAGCGGGAGGAGGAGCGGGTAGGACCAGGGCGCGAGGTAGAGCACGACGCCCCGCGGCGCGCGATGGACGTAGCTCCGCCGATGACGCTGCAGCCGCGTCACGGCGTCCCGGGGCGCGAGCACCCGCGGCGCCTCTCGTACCGTCCAGCTCGCGAGGTCCGCGCCGACGAGAACCTCGTGCACGAGCGCCTCGAAGCGAGGCTTCCCCGTCTCCGCCGAGACCAGCTCGGCGAGCTCGTCCGCCGCGTCGGCGAGGGCGTCGCGGACGAAGCCCAGCACGCGGCAACGCGCGAGCGTCGGCTCGCGGGCCCAGGCCCGCTGCGCCTCTCGGGCGCGGGCCAGAAGCTCGGGCGCGTCCTCGGGGTGCAGGAGCGGCGCGTCGCCGACGACCTCCCCCGTCGCCGGCGAGCGAACGATGGCCGTGTCCCGATCCACGGCCCGGACGCTATCAGAAGGTCACGTAGTCCTTGAGCCGCTCGATGTCCTCGACGGCCTGGAGCTTCGCGAGGCCCGTGGTCTCGAGCTGGCGCACGCGCTCGCGCGTGAGGTTCATGATCTCGCCGACCTCTTCGAGGGTGATGCCGCCGCGATCCGCCACGTCGAGGGCGCAGGTCTCGGTCATCTCCCAGAGCTCGAGGTCCGGGAAGTTGAGCTTGATGGACCCACGCACGGGGTGGACGTCGATGTAGAGGTGGTACTTGCAGGACACGTAGGGGCAGGGCCGCTCCATGTCCTTGCAGTCCGAGCGGGACTTCGGCTTCCAGTAGTCCGTCTCGGGGTAGAGCATGCGACCGCGGTTGAGCTCGGTCTTGCTCAGCCGGCGAATCGAGATGGTCCGCGCGCGCTGCCGCGTCCGCTTCTTGCGGTTCCGCTTGCGCCGCGGCTTCTCGGTCTCTCCCTCGGCCGCCGCCGAGAGCGTCTCCTCGTCATCCCGCGGCTGGATCGCCGCCTCCATCGTCTCCGTCATCGCCCCTCTGCTCCCGCTATTCGCCACACCGGGGTCGCCCTCCCCGGCTACAGAGCCGCCCGCGCCATGCGCGCGTGCAGCGTGAGTCGCTCCTCGATGCGCCGAAGCCGGCGCAGGAGATCCGTTCCGAGGTCGCGCGCCTCCGCGACCTGCGCGCCCAGAGCCGGGTCCGCGGAGGCCCCGGCGGACGCGCGCTCGGCGCGCGCGTCGTCGAGGGCCGTCCAGACCCGCGCGAGCTGCCGCTCGAGGGCCTCGATGTCCCCGCGGACGAAGAGGAACTCGCGACGGATCTCGTCGATGGTGTAGCCCTGGCCCATCAGGGCCCGGATGCGCGCGAGCTGCCGGACCGTCGTCGGCGGGTAGAGCCCCACCGAGCCCCGCTGCTTGCCCTGGCGGCGCACGCGCCGGCTTCGCGGCAGCAGGCCGTGCTGCACGTACTTGCGAAAGGTCGCCTCCGTGAGCCGATCACCCCGCGCGGTGAACGCCGCCACGAGGGCCTGCACGCCGAGACCCTCGGGGTGCGCGGCTTCCAGAGCCTCAAGCTCCGCCTCGTCCCACCCCGACGACGCCTTCTCGGCGTGCTCTCGCTTCGCAGTAATCATGTGACCCGATGTGCATGTCTGTATTCCATTGAATGGAATCGCGTCAATAGCAACCAACGAGTCCGGCGAAGCGGATGCGCCTTCATGCCCGTTAGTTACTGAAAACATTGAGTTTTCATGACTGACGATAGGCTGACAGGTGGCCCCGACGGTGTATCGCCGGCCACCGCGAACCTCAAGAAAACGTCGTTTCGAGGGCGAACGCCGGATCAAACGCGATCCTCAGGGATCAAATACGATCCGCTTCCGTTGCGTTGGGTCGCCGATCCGGGCAGGGTCCCGGGGTGCTCAGGAGCCAAGTCGTACGGGCCGTGCTGCTGGTCGCCGCCGCGTGTTTGTCGGCCGGCTGCAGCCCCCGCGGCGAAGGGGCCGTCGGGGACGAGTGCGCGCACCGGGACGAGTGCGCCACGGGTCTGTGCGTGGCTGGGCTGGGTCAGGAGGCGGCGCGATGCACCCGGAGCTGCCGCCGGAGCTCCGAGTGCCCGGAAGGCTGGAGCTGCTCTGGGGTGACCGACGAGAACGTCGTCATCTGCCAGCCAGGCGCGGCCACGCCCTTCGGTCGCTGAGCAGGCCGCCCGACGAGGCGATTGACGCCACGCGGTCCCTCGATGAGCATGGCGACATGCGGCAGCGAGCGTCCGGAGCGAGGCGCTGATGGACCCGCGCGCCTGGACGCGCTTTCAAAAGAACAAGGGCGCCTTTCTCGGACTCGCGTTGGTCGCCGTGGCGACGATGACGGCGGTGGTGGGGCCCCAGGTGGCGCCACACGACCCGAACGAGCAGTTTCGGGAGACGCTCATCGACGCCCGCGGGCTGCCGAAGGGTCCCTTCGAGGTACGCGGGCATGCGCTCGGCGCGGACACCATCGGCCGCGACGAGCTGAGTCGGCTCCTGCACGGGGGCGCCGTGACCATGCTCGTCGCCTTCTTGGCCACCGCGCTCGCCGTGAGCCTCGG
>JBCDGX010000638.1:0-3855 GCA_038750805.1 Myxococcota bacterium | reverse complement strand
CCACCAGCCGATGCAGATGGCCTCGGCCGCGTCGTGACGGAGCGCCGTCGGCTTGGGCGCGCCGCTCGCGTCGATGATGGCCCGCGCCAGGCCGTCGGCGCTCCGCTTGGCCACGGCGCCGCGCTCCCGCTCGCGCGGGAGGAGCAGCGCGGGCCGCCAATCGTGCGCCTGGCAGACGCGCACGCGTGCGCCCCTGCGCGCCGCCGGCTGCGTCCAGGCCCGCGCGAGCTGCGTGTCCCCTTCGACGACGAGGGCCTCCAGCGGCGCCTCGGCGCTCACCTCCGCAAAGGCCCCTCGCTTGAGCCGCGCCGGGCTCCCGTAATTCTGCGAGCGATAGCGAAGCAGGCGGACACCGGCGTCCCGGCGCTCGAAGACGGCGAGCCCCGTACGGAGCCCGAGGTCGACGGCCAGGAGCCGGGGCCCGCGCGGCCCCTCGGGAGGCGCGGGCGGATCGAGCGGCGACCACTCTCCCATCGCGCCTCAGTCCGCGGGCACGCAGCGGTCGAGGGCCCAGCCGCGGAGCCCCTGGATCCTCTCGGCCATGGTCACGCTGAGCGGGCGCGTGAGCGCGATCTCCCGGAGCACGTCGTCCGTGGTCAGCTTCGCCTCCCGCTCGAAGACGTCGTAGAGCGCGCTGACCACGGCCTGCTCGATCTCGGCCCCGCTGAACCCGTCCGAGGCCTCCGCGAGCCCGACGAGGTCGAGCTCGCCGGGGTGCCGGTTCCGCTTGGCGAGGTGCACCTCGAAGATCTTCGCGCGCGTCGCCTTGCTCGGCAGGTCCACGAAGAAGATCTCGTCGAAGCGCCCCTTCCGGAGCAGCTCCGGCGGGAGGTTCGAGATGTCGTTGGCCGTCGCGATGACGAAGACGCTCTCCTTCTTCTCCTGGAGCCAGGCGAGGAAGCTCCCGAGGATGCGCTGGCTCGTTCCGCCGTCGGCGTTCGCCTCGCCGGTGCCCACGGCCTTCTCGATCTCGTCGATCCAGAGCACCGTCGGCGCCATCGACTCGGCGAGGGCGATGGCCCGGCGGAGGTTCCTTTCGCTCTCGCCGAAGTACTTCTCATAGAGGCGCCCGGGGTCCAGCCGGAGGAGCGGGAGGCGCCACTCCGCGGCGACCGCCTTGGCGCAGAGGCTCTTGCCGCAGCCCTGGACGCCGATGAGCAGGAGCCCCTTCGGCGGGGTCAGTCCGAACTGCCGCGCCCGCGTCGCGTCCGCGAAGGCGGCATGGCGCTTCCGGAGCCAGGCCTTGAGGCGCTCGAGTCCTGCAACGTCGCCGAGCCGCTGGTCATGCGGGAAGTACTCGAGGAGCCCGGAGCGCTCGATGACCCGGCGCTTCGCGGCGAGGATGGCGCCCAGGTCCGAGCGGTCGAGGCGCCCGTCCTCGACCACGGCGCGGCTGATGATCTTCTCGACCTCGATCAGCGTGAGCCCGTGGAGCGCCTGGAAGAGCACCGTCGCGTCCTCCCGGGAGAGCTGAACGCGTACGGGCAGGTCCTTCGCCAGCTCGCGGAGCATCTCGCTCACGAAGGCATGCGTCGCTTCCAGCGAGGGCGGCGGAAGCACCACGGGGGTGAAGAGCGGCTCGAGCGCCGGGGGGAGGCGGAGTACCGGCGCCGCGAAGACGACCTGGCCCCGGTGCTTGAAGTACGCCCGGTAGATGCGCTTCACCCGCGCCTCGGCCTTGGCCCCTTCGAGCTCCGGGAAGCCCGGCAGGAAGAAGAGCGCCTCGAGGTTCGCCTCCTCGATGAAGGCGAGGGCCTTGAGCGGGTCGTCCGTGCCGGCCGGCCGCCCGCCGTCGGGGGTCTGCATCTGCAGGCCGCGCGTGGCGTCCCACACGAAGAGCGGCAGGCCGACCCGGTCCGCGACGTAGGCGAGGCAGTCGCGGAGGCGTTCCTCCTCGACGGTCTCGAAGAGCACGAGCGGATGATGCGCCCGAACGAGAACCTCGAGCTCCCGGACGAGCTCCTCCGGCGGCGCGACGGTGGGCATCGCGAAGACCCTAGTCCGGTCTGTCCTCCTCGTGCAGCTCTGCTCAGGCGCGGAGACCGCGCGCGGCCGCGAGGAGCCCGTCGAGCCAGGCCTGGTGACCCTCGAGCATAGGGTTCGGTCGCGTCGCGGCGAGCTGCCGGGCCGGCGCGCCGTTTTGCGTCTCCTGGGTCAGGATGCGCACCCGGCCCTCGCTGAGGTCTTCGAGGAGCCAGGCATGATGCGCGTCGAGGCGACCCTCGCCATCCCCGGCGAAGCCATGCCAGGCGAGGCGCGCGGGCTGCCCGGGCACCGGAGGCACGTGCTCGACGCAGCGGCAGGTCGCCACCAGGCCGAAGGTCTCGAAGGCGAAGCGTGCGCCGAGCACCAGCGCCGGTCCCCCGCCCTCCGCGAACCGAACGTTCGAAGCGTTCTCGTAGTAGGTGGGCCAGCGCCCGGGCTCGTTCAGCCAGGGCCAGAGCTGCGCGACGGAGAGGCCGCGCACGATCTCTTCGTTCGAGCAGAAGTTGTCGGTGAAGCCGGGCACGAAGCCGTCCGGCCAGACGATGTCGCTCACGATGTCCCCCCAGCGCGCCCCCCGGGCCGCGCTCAATCGATGGGCGGCATGCCCTGGCGCACGGTCCAGCCGGGTGCGCCGGTCCGCCCGGCGCGGCGCACGGTCATCGTGCCCTCGACGCCTGGCCCCTGACTGATCTCCGTGTACTCGTCCGCCGTGTACTCCGGATGCCGATCTCCCGCGGGGGCCTCGTAGCCCTCGGGGGCCTCGCCGCCGGTGCCCACGCGCCAGACCTGCGGCGTGGGTGGGTACTCGTCGACCTCCATGCGCTGCCGCCGCGCCTGGTTCCGCGCGAGGTGGCGGCGCAC
Organism: Myxococcota bacterium; assembly: GCA_038750805.1. Lineage (GTDB taxonomy): Bacteria > Myxococcota_A > Polyangia > Polyangiales > Houyiibacteriaceae > CALCTH01. Next base: position 1,008 of record JBCDGX010000638.1, on the reverse strand, counting down.
GCGCCAGCGCGTGACCTCGAAGCCGGCGACGCCGCGCTGGCTCAGGACGAGCACGCCTGCCGGGAGCTCCGGGTCCTCGACCTCGCGCTCACCGTAGGGCGTGAAGCCGTCGATGCGCCGGACGAAGGTGACCAGCTCCTCCCGGCCCGCGCCGCGCAGCTCTGCCCGGGTCTTTCCCCCGTCGACGACGAGGCGGATCATCACCGGCTCCGCGCGGTCGTTCCGAAAGCGGAGGTTGAGGTTCGGGAAGCTCACCGCGGCGTCGAGGCCGAGCTTGATGTACCAGCTCGGTCGGCTGTGCGGGTGCCGTTCGAGGACCTCGAGGCCCGCGAAGAACGCCGCCGCGTGCAGCGTGCCGGCGATCTGGCACGCCCCGCCGCCGACGCCGTCCACGAGCTCTCCTCCGGCGATGACCGTCGCCGGCTTGAAGCCGTTGGTCAGGCTCCGGTCCCCGACGACGTCGTTGAAGTCGAAGACCTCGCCGGGGAGGAGGACCCGGCCATCGATCTTGGCGGCCGCGACGCGGAGGTTGTGCGTCCGGTCCCGGGCCTCCTCCGTCTGCGCGTAGGGCGTCTCGAAGGAGCCGAGCACCGCGTCGACCTTCACGCCCCGGAGCTCCTCCCGCGTGCGGTGCGCGGGCGTCCGCGCGACGACGAGCTCGGCGCGCGCCTCGCGGCCCAGCGCGGCGTCGTCGAGGGCGGCGCGGATGGCGTCGAGGCTCGCCCAGATGTCGAGGGCCCGGCCCTCCTGCTCGGGCGAGAGGTCGCCGGTCTCGGGGTCGATGCGCGCGTCGCGCGCCGGGCGGTCCTCGCGTTCCTTCAGCGCGACCAGCCAGGCGAGCACGGGCTCGACGTCCAGGTGATGGGGCACCCGGAGCGCGAGGCGTGCGTCCTCGCCCGCCGCGCGGCGAAGCGGGCAAAATCTTCCAGAATTCGTCCATTTTCAGGCCTTCTTCGATGATAAAACTAAGTGATAAGTATTTGGGAACCGCTCCGCACATTGCCAAAT
>JBCDGX010000637.1:0-3866 GCA_038750805.1 Myxococcota bacterium | reverse complement strand
GTTGCGATGGTGCCCGCGAGGATGCCGAGGATACCGACGCCGAAGATCATCGTTCCGACGGCGACGACGCGGCCCCCGTCGGTGACCGGATAGAGGTCGCCGTAGCCCACGGTGGAGAGCGTCGTCATGCTCCACCAGAGGGCGTCGCCGAAGCCCGTGATCGACTCGTTCTCCCCGAGCTCGAAGGAGTAGAAGGACCACGCCGCGAGCACCCAGACGAGGGTCGTGACGGCGACGAGGTTCAGGAAGGTCGTCGTCGGCGCGACGGGCAGGTCGTAGTGGCGCACGAGGCGCCGGCCGAGGGCCGCGAGGCGCGCGAAGCGCAGGATGCGCACCACGCGCATCACGCGCGCCGTGCGCAGGGGGCCCGCGATGGGGATGGCCCCGAGGAGGTCGAGCCAGTTCCGGCGGAGGAAGCGGAGCCGGTGGTTCTTCGCCTTCTTCAGGCGCACGGCGAAGTCCGCGAGGAACACGCCGCAGAGGGCCACGTCGAGGAGCTCGAGCTGGCGCACCGTGCCCGGCGCGAGGTCCGCGACCTCGAGGGAGAGGAGCAGCCCGATGGCGAGGACCGTGAGCCCGATGATCAGCCGGTCCCACCACCAGGGCATGGTGGGCTCCTGATAGACGGGGGCGAGGCGCCGCACGGCGCGCAATGTGACACGTCCTCCCGGTGCGCGGGGTCGCGGACGGGCGTGAACGCGCGTTGACGCCCGCCGCCGGCGCTCGGGGCCCGAGGACACAGATCGCCCGCGGCTGCCCCGACTTCCCGGGGAGAAGGCGCCTGGCACGATGCGTGCTGTACTTCGCGCCATCCCCGGGCCGAGGCCCGCGATCCCGCGCTCCGAGCGCGCACCCCCGAAATCCGATGCCGAACCGATCTTTTCTCTTCGCCCTCCCCCTGGTCGCGCTCCTCGCCGGCTGTCCCATCTACGGGTCCAATGGAGACACGGCGTGCACCCGGGACCGCGATTGCCCCGCGGGCACCTTCTGCGACCGTGGCTTCTGCATCGTGGGCAGCGACACCTGCACCGACGATTTCGAGTGCGGCGCCGGTCGCGTCTGCGACCGCGGGCTCTGCCGCGACGACCTGCCCGTGGACATGGGCGTGCCAACCGCCTGTACCGTCGACGGGGACTGCCCCGCCGGCGAGCTCTGCGACGACGGCACCTGCGCGCCCGGCGACACCTGCGCGAGCGACGTCGACTGCAGCGGCGGCGAGGTCTGCGACTTCCGCGGCACCTGCGTCCCCGGAAGCGGCGTCCCGGCGTGCCGTGACGACGGCGATTGCAGCGGCTCCGACCTCTGCGTCGAGGGCAGCTGCCGGAACCCCAGCGAGACCTGCCAGTTCGAGTTCGAGTGCGCCGGCGTCGACGGCGGTGGCGCCTGCCTGAACGGCGGCTGCACGCCGCTCTGCACCGGTGACGCGGACTGCGGCTCCGGCTCCCGCTGCATCGGCAGCTTCTGCCGCCCGGACGCGACGGAGTGCGCGACGAGCGCCGGCTGCGCCGGGGACGCGCTCTGCATCGGTGGCCGCTGCCTCGACGAGTGCGCGAGCGATACCGAGTGCGCGAACGGCCGGGACTTCTGCGACGTCGACGGCTTCTGCCGGCCGGATTGGCGCCGGGCCCCCTTCTGCTCCGGCGACGGCGATTGCGCGGACGGAAGCACCTGCGTCGACGGGGCCTGCCGGACGCCCTGCGCGGACGGCCTCGACACGACCTGTCAGATGACGGACATCTCGCTCACGGTCTGCAGCCCCGAGCTGCTCTGCCTCACGGCGACCGAGGCGGACCCGGAGTGCGCGCGAAAGGACGAGTGCGCCGCGGACCGCGACTGCCTGAACGCCATCTGCCGCTGAGCGACGCGAAGACGCCCGCCGGGCCCGTCCGCCATGCGCGGGCGGGCCCGTCGCGTATGGACCGACGCCTTCGCCTCTTGGACCTCGCGGGGCCTACTCGGCTCCGCCGACCTGCTCGTCGCGCTCGGCCTCGGCCTCGGCCTCGCCTTCGGACGCGGCCTCGCGACCGAGCTCGTGCTCGGCCTCGAGGTCCTGCTCGGAGGTGACGTCCGGCGCCGCCTCGCTCGCCTCCTGCGTCGGGTCCTCGAGCTCGACCTGCGACTCGGTGATCGCGATCTCCGTCTCGAAGATCTCGCCGCCGGCGACGGTGAAGAGGTTCCGCCCACCGAAGGGCGCGTCGAGGCGCGGGTCCATGTAGTGCCAGCGCATGGTGAACGCGCCGGGGACCGCGCCGGGCTCGACGCCGATCAGGCGAAGGGCGAGCCAGGGCGTCTGCGAGAACGCGCCGCTGAACCACTCGAAGATCTGCGCGCGGCCGTCGTGGCGCGTCGGCTGGTCCGTGACGGTCCGGTTGAAGGGCTCCACCAGGCTCCCGTTCTGCGAGAAGAGGAGCGTCAGGGACTGCGCGTCGCGTCGGTTCCAGTGAGCCACGTAGTGGCGGATGACCTGCTCGCCGTCGCGCTCGCCCGCGCCCGGAGGGGCCGGCGCGTAGACCATCTTGACCTCGAGGCCGTTGCACCAGTTGGAGCGCTGCACGTAGACCTCGAGGAACTGGCCGCGGAGGCGCACGTCGCCGGGGCGGTCGGACTCCGTGCGGGTCGTGCACTCGCCCACGGTGACGCGGGCCTCCTCGTGCATGGCCCACTCCTGGTCGGTCTCGGCCCCCGGCGTGGCCCGCTGCACCACGGTCTCGCGGCAGCCGGGCCCCTCGTCGTCCTCGCCGGGCTCGAAGGCGTGGTCGTACACGATGACGAAGCCCGCCTCGGTGCGTCCGCCGGGGCCCGTGGCCGGGTTCACCTCCGCGGCGCGCGTGAAGTTCACGAGCTCGAGGGGGCCCTCGGTGCACTCGGCCTCCACGAAGGCCCAGCGCGTCCCGTAGAGCGACGCATCCGCCGGGGTCGTCCCCTCGAGGTGCGGGCTGATGCGCGGCCCGCCGACGTCGAGGTCGTCGCTCTCATCGGGGAGGGTCGGCTCGGTCTGGCTACCGCCACAGGCGGCGAGGGAGGCGGCCAGGGCCAGGAAGAGGGGAAAACGTCGCATGGGTCGGCCGTTCAGTTCGCTCAATCGAGCGTAAAGGTCAAGGTGTCGCCGGCGTGTCGGCGCGGCTCGGGGGGTTCCAGGCGTGCGCTCCCTCAGCCAACGGAGGCGTCCGCGGGCCGCCGCCTCGCCTGCGCCTGCGGGCGACGCGCACGGAACGCGGCCTTCCGCCGTTTTTTTGACCGCGGCGCCGCCGATCCGCATCGGTCGAGGCATGGCCCGCGCGCTCCCGACCCTCCTCGTCGCCTGCCTCGCGCTCGCGCTGGGTCCCGGTGCACGCGCGGACGACGCCCGCACCCCCGCCCGGGTGCGGACGCCGGTGCCCCACGGGAACGGTCCCCGGCGCGTCCCCGAGGCGCGGGGCGCGTCGGCGCGGCGGGCCGCGGCCCTCGGGCTCGGCACGCGGGAGGCGGCGAACCGTTTGATGCATGGCCGCCCGGACCCGCGCTGGGTCGAGGCCGCGGGGGGGAGCATGCCCCCTGTCCTTCACTGGCCCGTCGCCCTGGGCCGCTTCGGGCGCGGCTTCGGTTTCGTGCGCCGCACCCGACCGGATCTCCGCCACGACGGCGTCGACATCGTGGCCGCGGAAGGCTCGACGCTTCGGGCCGTGGCGCCGGGCATCGTCGGCTACAGCGACAATGGGGTTCGCGGCTTCGGCAACGCGGTGATGATCGTGCACCCGAACGGCTGGGTGAGCGTCTACGCGCATTGCTATCGGACCACGGTCCCGGCCGGCTACCGCGTGCGGGCCGGCGAGCGCATCGGCTTCGTCGGCACCACCGGCATCAGCCGCGGCCCCCACGTCCACTTC
>JBCDGX010000636.1:0-3873 GCA_038750805.1 Myxococcota bacterium | reverse complement strand
GCGGCGCCGGCGCCCGCCAGCATCACGGGGCCCTCCGCCTCGAGGAGCGCCTGGGCGATGCGCACGGGGTGAGGGAAGGGCGGGAGCGCGGCCACGGCGCCCGCGCGAAGGGCCTGGCCCTCCATCACCGCTGCGTCGAGCTCGAGGGTCCCCGCCGCGGTCAGCGAGCCCCCGGTCCCGGCGTTGTAGCGCGGGTCCGATTCCATGGCCTCGACCGCGGCCACCGCCGCCTCGAGCGCGGTGTGGCCGGCGCGGAGTACGGCTTGACCGGCGCGCGCCGCGGCGAGGCAGCCTGCGACGTGCTCCGCGCGCCGGTCTTCGGGCACGTGGCCGGCGCCGCCGTGCACGAGCACGAGGGCGCTCACAGCTCGGCCGTGGTCCGCAGGCTCCGGAGGATGCGCGGGAGCTCGCTGGCGACGGGGGCCTTCAGGAGCACGCGGACCTCCTCGCGTTCGTCCTCGAAGACGCGCCCGACGAGGCCCTCGAGGCTTCGGAGCGGTCGCTGCCAGCGCACCTCGGTCTCCCCGTGGAAGCGCCGCGACCGGCCGTCGTCGCCCTCGAAGCGAAAGTCGTGGACGAGCTTCCCGGCCAGGGGACGGAGCGCGAGGCGCCCGCCGATCGCCGCGTGCCGCGCGTAGCCCGGGGCGTGGAGCTCGCCGCGCACCTGGGCGCGGCCCTCGAGGAGGAGGTGCGAGAGCGGCACGGCCACGTGGTAGCGGAGCTCGATGGGATGCTCCGCGCCGGGGTCGTCCACCCGCGCGTACACACCCCGCAGCGTTTGACGAAACTCCACGCCCACGGTCACCAGCCGGTGGTACCAGTGCCATGACCGGGGTGGCAATGGCCGGCCGCACCTCCACCGCGACGGTGGCCGCGCGGCTTCTCGTGCGTCGGTAGCTATTTTCACGGCCTGGAAACCTGCCGGAAACAAAGGCCCACTACACCCGGTCGGGAGGCACGGATGAAGAAGGTCGAAGCCATCATCAAGCCCTTCAAGCTCGACGAGGTGAAGGACGCGCTCGGCGAGGTGGGGGTCAAGGGAATGACCGTCACCGAGGTGAAGGGCTTCGGTCGCACCGGCGGAAAGCGCGAGGTCTACCGTGGGTCCGCCTATGTCGTCGATTTCGTTCCGAAAGTGAAAGTCGAGGTCGTCGTGCCGGACGACGTGGTCGTGCCCGTGCTCGAGGCCATCGAGACCGCCGCCAAGACCGGCCGCATCGGCGACGGAAAGATCTTCGTCTCGCCCATCGAGGAAGCCGTCCGCATCCGGACCGGCGAGCGCGGCGACGACGCCGTCTGAGCCGCCGCCGAACCCCTTCGCGAAGCGTCTCGACGCGGCCGGCGCCTCCGGGGTACGCACCCTGGGCGGCGTGGAGGGCGTGTCGCGGGGAGCACACGGCCCGACAGCGCCCGGGGCCGGTGCGGGAGCGAGGTGGTGAGGATGAGCGACATCAAGACGCCGAAGGACGCGGTGGAGTTCGCCAAGGCGAAGGGGGCCGTGATGGTCGACCTACGCTTCGTCGACCTGCCCGGGGTGTGGCAGCACACGACCGTTCCCGCGCATCGCCTGGAGGAGGACTCCTTCGAGGACGGCTTCGGTTTCGACGGCTCGTCCATCCGCGGCTTCCAACCGATCAATGCGTCGGACATGCTGATCATCCCCGACGCGACGACCGCGCGGATGGACCCCTTCACGCGGCACCCGACGCTGGTGCTCTCCTGCGACATCGTCGACCCGATCACGAAGGAGAGCTACGTCAGAGACCCGCGGTACATCGCCAAGAAGGCGGCGCGCTACCTCCAGAGCACGGGCATCGCGGACACGTGCTACGTCGGTCCGGAAGCCGAGTTCTTCGTGCTCGACGACGTGCGCTACGGCTCCTCGCCGAACGCGTCGTTCTACGAGATCGACAGCATCGAAGCCGTGTGGAACACGGCCGCCGACGAGGGGCCGAACCTCGGCCACAAGATCCCGCACAAGGGCGGTTATTTCCCTTGTGCGCCCATGGACACGCTCATGGATCTCCGCACGGAGATGTGTGAGATCCTCGAGTCCATCGGCTACGAGGTGGAGGTCAGCCATCACGAGGTGGCCACCGCCGGGCAGTGCGAGATCGACATGCGCTTCGACGAGCTGGTCGCCATGGCGGACCAGCTCATGTGGTTCAAGTACGTCGTGAAGAACGCGGCCTACAAGGCGGGCAAGGTCGCCACTTTCATGCCGAAGCCGATGTACGACGACAACGGCAACGGCATGCACGTGCACCAGTCGCTCTGGAAGGACGGCAGCCCGCTCTTCGCCGGAAACGGCTATGCTGGCCTTAGCGATCTCGCGCTTCATTACATCGGAGGTGTGCTCAAGCACGCCCGGGCCATCACCGCGCTCACGAACCCGACGCTGAACAGCTACCGCCGACTCGTTCCGGGCTACGAGGCGCCTGTCAATCTGGCCTACAGCTCACGCAATCGCTCGGCCTCCATTCGGATTCCCACCTACTCGCAATCACCGAAGGCGAAGCGCATCGAGTGCCGCTTCCCGGACAGCTCGGGCAACCCTTACCTCGCCTTCTCGGCGATGCTGATGGCGGGTCTCGACGGGATTCAGAACCGGATCGACCCCGGAGACCCCTTCGACAAGGACCTCTACTCGCTGAGCCCGGAGGAGCTGAAAGGCGTCCCGACGGTGCCGGGCTCGCTCGAGGAGGCCCTCGACGCGCTCGAGGCGGATCATGAGTTCCTCCTGCAGGGTGACGTGTTTACCAAGGAGGTTCTCGACGAGTGGATCGGCTACAAGCGTGAGCACGAGGTGGCGCCCTCGAAGCTCCGCCCGACGCCGCTGGAGTACGAGCTCTACTTCAACTCCTGAGCGTGCCCGCGGGCTGCTGCGCCCGGTCCGGCGGCGAGCGCGCGATTCCGATGCATCGGCGTCATTGACGGCACGCCGGTCGCTCGACTAGCGTCGCGGCATCACTGGCCTTTTTTGGCACTGCGCCTCATGCTCGACCCCACCCGGCTGACCGCGGAGTCGCTCCGGCTCCTCCCGAGGAAGCGCGTGAGCCGGGCCCTTGGAAGCGTCGCGGCGCAGCGCGTGCCGCAGCCGGCGCTCCAGGCGGCGATCCGCGGCTTCGTGGCGGCGTTCCAGGTGGACCTGAGCGAGGCCGAGGTGCCTGCGGGCGGGTTCACGAGCTTCGACGCCTTCTTCACCCGGCGGCTCCGCGCCGGGGCGCGGCCCCTCGACCCGGACCCGGCCGTGCTCCTCTCGCCGGCCGACGGCGTGCTCGAGGACGCGGGGCCCATCGACGCCGAGGGCAGCCTTCGTATCAAGGGCCGCCCGTACACGGTGCGCGAGCTCCTCGGCGCCGAAGGCGCGGCCTCCTACGCGGGGGGCTGGTACGGGCTGATCTACCTGAGCCCGCGCGACTACCACCGGGTCCATGCGCCCGTCGGCGGGCCGGTGCGCGAGCGTCGCTATCTGCCCGGGTCGCTCTGGCCGGTGAACGCCATCGGCGTGCGGCACGTGCCCCAGCTCTTCGCGCGGAACGAGCGCGTCGCCGTGGTGCAGGACGCGCCGGGCTTCGGGGCGGTGACGACGCTCCTCGTGGGCGCGATCGTCGTGGGCAGCATCGGCCTCGCCTTCGAGGCCGGGCGTACGAACGCGGGGGCCGGGGGCACGTTCCATCCGGAGCACCGCGCGTACGGGGACCTCGGGCCCGAGCTCGCCCGGGGCGACGAGCTCGGGGTGTTTCATCTGGGCTCCACCGTGGTGGTCTTCGCGCGGCCCGAGGCGCATCTGAGGGCGCGCGTCAGCGTGGGTGAGGCGGTGCGCGTCGGCGAGGCGCTCGCGGTTCGGGAGGGCGCGTGAGCGAGCCCAAG